>CALLWN010000284.1 GCA_938016505.1 uncultured Sphingomonadaceae bacterium | reverse complement strand
ACATGCCCGGGGGCATGCCCCCGGACATGTTGGCCGGCGATCCCGGCGGGGGTCTTCCCGCCCAGTTTCGCGTGTGGCCCGACGAGGTTGCAGGCGTGCCGCCAGGCGTCGAGCCCGCAGCGGGCATGGGCCAGCGACGCGAACAGCGTCTCGTTGAGCCATTCATCGCGCAGGCGGCCGTTGAAGCCCTCGACGAAGCCGTTCTGCATGGGCTTGCCCGGCGCGATGTCGTGCCATTCGACCTGGCGTTCCTTCGACCAGCGCAGGATGGCCGACGAGGTCAGCTCGGTGCCGTTGTGGCGCTGTGCGCCGTCTTCGACTCCGCTGACGACCGTGCGCGGCTTGCCGCCTATCCCGATCAGGCGCGTCAGCTCCCGAGCGACACGCACGCCCGCCGCTCGCTCAGCCCGTGATGCTCACGGGCATGGGCGACGGCTTCCCGCCTGGCTGCGGGCGTCATCATTTTTTCAAGGCCAGATCCTTCAACACGGCGGTGTCGAGCACCGCTGTCGAGCACCGCTTCGGCCAGCAGCTTCTCCAGCCGCGCATTCTCCTCCTCCAGCGCCCGCAGCCGCCGCGCCCCGGACACCTCGAGGCCACCAAACTTCGACTTCCACTTCTAGAAACTGGCCGAGCTGACCCCATGGCGCCGGCACACGTCCGCTGTCGCCATGCCCGCTTCCTGCTCCTTCAAGATCGCGATGAGCTGCTCCTCGTTGAACCTGTTCCGCTTCATTCCGTCCGGCTCCTTGGCGTCGGACTCTCCTCACTCGCGGTCACATTCCAGGGGAGCACGTCAAAGCCGGCTGAACGCTGCCATCGGCCAGCCGCTGGTGGAGGTGACCGACACCTTCACCAAGACCGCGTCGGGCTGGACGTCGCACGCCATCGCAAGGCGCATCGCGTTTCTGCATGGCCGCGCGGAGTCGATGCGGGGCGCGTTGAGCCGCGCCGGTGCGAGCGGCCCCACCAACCCGAAGACCGGTGCCGACAGATGCAGGAGCCTCGCGGCCGGCGTGCTGGGTGGCGGCGGTGACATGAACGGCCCGGCCGGACGGCTGGACCAGGGCGCAGGCTGCGGAGGAGCCGACACCGGGCCTTGTAAGCTTTCGTAAGTTGAACGGCCATGCCTTGGGGACGATCCTGCCGTGGAAGGAGAAGTCCCATGACCAGACACGGAAGATTTTCCCAGCTCCGCACCGAATCACGCCATCTCGTTGCGGTGGCCATCATGGCGGTTGGCTTCGCCATGCCTGCCGCTGCCTGCCCCGATCCCGCCAACTACCAGAACATTCGGCAGGTGAGCGCAGAGGAACTGTATCGGCCGCGCCGCTTCGGGGTTCAGGCCGGCGGCCCCATCAACCTCGGCAACTGCCGGAGCGTGCCCGGCGTTGGCTGGGTTGCCTCGGGGCCCGACCTTCGACTCATCCTCTCGTCCAACCCGCGCGGGCGACGGCTGGAGATCCGGGTGGTCAGTGCCTGTGACGCCGTTCTTCTCGTGAATTCGCCGTCGGGCATCTGGTTCTTCGATGACGACAGCAACGGCAACCTTGATCCCAAGTTCAGCATCAACAACGCCCGGCGCGGTGCATGGGACATCTGGATCGGCCGCCTGGGCCGCTCCGAGTCGTGCGATGCCGAACTGGTCGTCGAAACCTTCTGACGATCGACGCCAGGCCAGGGCAAGTTGACCGTATGCTGCGTGCCGACCTGCTCCGGCAGGATGGCGCCGCACTGCCTCGCCGGCAGCCTCAGGATAGCATCGGGACTGCGGAGACACGCGAGGCGGTTCCAGCGCAGGGCGGCGCCATTTGCGGCCGAGCCCGTCGGGGTCACGCCCGGGGGCGGTGATGGTCGCGCAGAAGCGGGCCGAGAGCCGGCTGTGCATGGGCCCGGTGCCGGGGGTCTTGCCTGTCCGTGCCCTCATCCCCCCGCGGACAGGCGCGGTTCAGGGGACGGCGAGGGCCAAGGAGGGCTGCAACGGGTCTGCAACCATCTGATCGTGCTTGCGAAACTGGAAAGGGTGAGACGCCTCGCCACGGCATGGTGGCGGAGCGGGTGGGATTCGAACCCACGAGCGGCGCGAACCGCTGGCGGTTTTCAAGACCGCTGCCTTCAACCCCTCGGCCACCGCTCCGGTCGACGGGTGTAGCGCGACCACCCCGGCGCCGAAAGGGGATTCACCCGGGCGCGCCCCTGTGGCAGGAAGCGCCATGGTCCGGCTTCTGCCCGCTGCCGCGCTGCTCGCGCTGCTGTCGCTTCCGGCCGCAGCACAGGCGCCGGCCGGCGCCGGCTTCGCCGACTGGCTGGCCCGCTACCGCAGCGGCGCCGAGGCGCGCGGGCTGAAGGCCGAGTGGCTCGACCGGGCGCTGGCCGGCGTCGGCTTCAATGGCCGCGTGGTCGCGCTCGACCGCAGCCAGCCCGACGACAGCGGCCAGCGCAATGTCTTTGCCAACTATCTCGCCCGCCGGCTGACCGCGGACCGGATCGCCGAGGGGCGGGGGATGGCCGAGCGCTGGCAGGCACCGGCAGCGGCTGCGGCGCGCGACCATGGCGTGCCCGCCGAGATCCTCGTCGGCATCTGGGGGATGGAGACCAGCTATGGTCGGATGACGGGAAACATCGCCGTCATTCCGGCGCTTGCGAGCCTTGCCTATGACGGGCGGCGCGAGGCGCTCTTCACCCGCGAGCTCGATGCCGCGATCCGCATGGTGGGCGAGGGGCATGCGCGGCCCGAGGAGATGCGCGGCTCATGGGCGGGCGCGATGGGCCAGCCCCAGTTCCTCCCCTCCTCCTACCTTGCCCATGCGGTCGATGGCGACGGCGATGGCCGGGCCGACATCTGGGGCTCGGTGCCCGACACGCTGGCCTCGATCGCCAACTATCTGAAGCATGCCGGCTGGCAGCCGGGGGTGGGCTGGGGGCTTGAAGTGCAGGTGCCGGCCGGGTTCGACCGGGCGAGCGTCGTGAACCCCGAGGCGCCGACGCGCTGCGTGCGGCCACTCGAGCGGCACAGCCGCTGGTTGCCCGCGCGCGACTGGCAGGCGCTGGGCTTCGTGGCGGCCGCCGGCGGACGCTGGCCCGACCAGGAAGTGGCGATGAGCCTGGTCGAGCCCGACGGGCCGGGCGGCGCGGCCTATCTGACGACCGCGAGCTACCGGGCGCTGCTGGGATACAACTGTTCGAATTTCTATGCGCTTTCGGTTGCGCTGCTTGCCGATGCGGTTCGCCGCTAGCCTGCTCGCGCTGATGCTGCTGGCGGCCTGCGCCCGCGACCGGGCGGCCGGGCCCGCGAAGGCGCCGGCACCGCCGCCGGCGGCAGCGCCCGCCGCGCCTTCCGGCGTGAAGCTGGGGCGGCCCTACACGGTGTTCGGCAGGACCTATGTGCCGGTCGACGACCGGGGCTATGTGGAGGGGGGGATTGCAAGCTGGTACGGGCCGGGCTTCCACGCCCTTTCGACCGCCAACGGCGAGACCTATGACCAGGATGCGCTGACGGCAGCGCACCGGACCCTGCCGATGCCGAGCTTCGTCGAGGTGACCAACCTCGACAATGGCCGGCGGCTGGTGGTCAGGATCAACGACCGCGGGCCGTTTGTGGAGGGGCGGATCATCGACCTGTCGCGGCGCTCGGCGCAGCTTCTGGGCGTGGATGGGCCCGGGCTGGCGCGGGTCAGGGTGCGGCGGGTCTTTCCCGCCGGCGACTGGGCCCTTTCAACCCCGCCGCTGCGGCAGGGGCCAGTGCCTGCGCCGGTGCGGGGTGCGGCAGAGGCGCGGCCGGTTGCGCCGGCGTCTTTGCCTGGTGGGCTGTTCGTGCAGGTGGCGGCACTCTCCGACCCGGGGCGCGCCCAGTTCCTCGCCGGGGATCTTGCCGACGTGGCGCCGGGGCGGACCGAGCCTTCGGGCACCGGGCTGTGGCGGGTCAGGCTCGGGCCGTTTGCGAGCGAGGCGGAGGCGAGGCGGGCGCTCGAGGCGGCGCGGGCGCGCGGCTTTGCCGATGCGGCGCTGGTGCGCGGCTGAGGGGGACGGGGGATGCACGCTGGGATGCTCATTGCCTTCGAGGGCGGGGAGGGGGTGGGCAAGTCGACCCAGGTGGCGCGGCTGGCGGAGTGGCTGGTCGGGCGCGGCGCGGCGGTGGAGACCACGCGCGAGCCGGGCGGCACCCCCGGCGCCGAGGCCATCCGCGACCTGTTCGTGACCGGGGCGGCCGATCGCTGGGTACCCGAGACCGACGCGCTGCTGATCGCGGCGGCCCGGGCCGACCATGTCGCCCGGCGGATCCGCCCGGCGCTCGCGGCCGGGCGGCTGGTTCTGGTCGACCGGTTCGTCCATTCGACGCTTGCCTACCAGGGCCACGGCAAGGGGCTCGACCTCGAAGTGCTGAGGACGCTCCACGATTTTGCGACCGGCGCGCTGTGGCCCGATCTCGTGCTGTGGCTCGACCTGCCGGTCGAGGAGGGGCTGCGCCGGGCGGCCGCGCGAAAGCGAGGCGGCGACCGGTTCGAGGCGCATGACCGGGCCTTCCACGAGGCGGTGCGCGCCGGCTTTGCCGCGCTGGCGGCAGCCGACCCGCGGATCGTGCGGATCGACGCCGCGCGCGATGCGGCGACGGTGGCAGGCGAGGTGGCAGCGCGGGTGGCCCGGCTGCTCGGGCCTGCCCGGGACGAAGCTGCGGCACGCTGACGCAGCGCCCGCCTGCACGGCTTCCGGCGGGCCGAACGCCCGCCGGCTTTGACTGGCGTCAAGGGCAGTGGACTGCAGGCGCGCCAGAGCGTGCACGATGCGGGGGTGAGCCCCTGCCAGCAGGAGACAGGCATGGACGCTTTGACCAGCGAGAGACAGGAGACCGCGCGCGCGTCTGGCGTCTACCTGCCGGCGGCCGGGTTGTTCGCGCTCGCCTTCCTTGCCTTCCTGGCGCTCGCGCTCACCGATGACCGGGGATTTGCGATCCACATGAGCGTGATGATGCTGGCTTTTGCGGCTGGCGGGGTGGCGTGGCTCGCGCGTTACCGGAACCTGCCCGACGGCAGCTTCATCCTGCCCGACGCCGGGCCGGGCTATGTCGACAGCGTGATCCGCGCCGGCGCGATCGCGACGGTCTTCTGGGCGGTGGTGGGGCTGCTTGCCGGGGTGTGGATCGCAGCCCAGCTGGCCTTCCCGGTTCTGAACCTCGGGTTCGAGTACACGAGCTTCGGCCGACTGCGGCCGCTGCACACCTCGGCGGTGATCTTCGCCTTTGGCGGAAACGCGCTGATCGCGACGAGCTTCTACGTGGTGCAGCGGACCTGCCGGGCCCGGCTGTTCGCGCCCGGTCTCGCCTGGTTCGTGTTCTGGGGTTACCAGCTGTTCATCGTGCTTGCCGCCTCGGGCTATGTGCTCGGCATCACCCAGTCGCGGGAATATGCCGAACCGGAGTGGTATGTCGACCTCTGGCTGACCATCGTGTGGGTGGCTTATTTCATTGTGTTCCTCGGCACCATCGTCCGCCGGCGCGAGCCGCATATCTATGTGGCCAACTGGTTCTACCTTGCCTTCATCGTGACGATCGCGATGCTCCACATCGTCAACAACCTCGCGATGCCGGTGGGGCTTTCGACCAAGAGCTATTCGCTGTTTGCCGGTGTTCAGGATGCGCTGACCCAATGGTGGTACGGGCATAATGCGGTGGGGTTCTTCCTGACCGCCGGCTTCCTCGGCATGATGTACTATTTCGTCCCCAAGCAGGCGAACCGGCCGGTCTATTCCTACCGGCTGTCGATCGTCCACTTCTGGAGCCTCATCTTCCTCTACATCTGGGCCGGGCCCCACCATCTTCACTACACTGCCCTGCCCGACTGGGCGCAGACGCTCGGCATGGCGTTTTCGGTGGTGCTGTGGATGCCGAGCTGGGGCGGGATGATCAACGGGCTGATGACGCTCGAGGGGGCGTGGGACAAGATCAGGACCGACCCGATCATCCGGATGTTCGTGGCAGCAGTCGCCTTCTACGGCATGTCGACCTTCGAGGGGCCGGTGATGTCGATCAAGGCGGTCAACTCGTTGTCGCACTACACTGACTGGACGGTCGGCCATGTCCATTCCGGCGCGCTCGGCTGGGTGGGGATGATCAGCTTTGGCGCGATGTACTTCATGGTGCCGCGGCTGTGGGGTCGGGCCCGGCTCTACTCGCTCAGGCTGGTGAACTGGCACTTCTGGCTGGCGATGGCGGGGATCGCGCTCTACACTGCCTCGATGTGGGTCGCCGGCATCATGCAGGGGCTCATGTGGCGCGAGTACAACGCCGAGGGCTTCCTGGTGTGGTCGTTCGCCGAGGTCGTCGCCGCGATGCATCCCTATTATGTGATCCGGCTGCTTGGCGGGCTGCTCTACCTCTCGGGTGCGGCCATCCTCGCCTGGAACATCGTCCAGACCATCCGCGGGCGGGTGCGCGACGAGGCGCCGCTCGATGCCGGGCCGGTGCATGTGCCCGGGCGCGACGTGCCGCTCGGGCCGGGGGCGCGGGGCGCCCAGCCGGTGGCTGCAGAGTAGGAGGCGGATGATGGCGACGGGCAGCGAGATGACCGGCGGCTTCCACGGCCGGATCGAGCGCAACATCACCCTCCTGGCAGTGCTCGCGCTGCTGGTGGTGACGATCGGCGGGATCGTGGAGCTTGTTCCGCTGTTCTTCATGCAGAACACGCTGGAGAAGGTGGAAGGCATGCGGCCCTACACGCCGCTCGAGCTGGCCGGGCGCAACATCTACATCCGCGAGGGCTGCTACAACTGCCACTCGCAGATGGTGCGGCCGTTCCGCGACGAGATCGAGCGCTACGGGCACTACAGCCTGGCCGCCGAGAGCATGTACGACCACCCGTTCCAGTGGGGCTCGAAGCGGACCGGGCCCGATCTTGCGAGGCTCGGCGGGCGCTATTCGGACGAATGGCATGTCCAGCATCTCGTCGCGCCCAAGTCGGTGGTGCCGGAATCGATCATGCCGGCCTACGCCTTCCTGAAGGCGCGCGACCTCGACACCCGCGACATGGCCAGCCACCTCAAGGCGCTGGCGCGGGTCGGGGTGCCCTATGAAGAAGCGCATTTCGCCAATGCCCTTGCCGACCTCAGGGCGCAGGCCGATCCGGACTCCGACACGTCCGGCCTTGTCGAGCGCTATGGCGAGCGGGTCAATGTCCGCGACTTCGACGGCAACCCCGACAGGCTGACCGAGATGGACGCGCTGGTTGCCTATCTGCAGATGCTGGGCACGCTGGTCGACTTCTCGAGCTATGTGCCCGAGGAGAACCGGCGATGACCCATGAGGTGCTGCGCCACTTCGCCGACAGCTGGGGCCTGTTGTTCCTGGTGCTGGTGTTCGCCGGTGCGGTGGGCTGGACCTTCCGCCCCGGCGCGCGGGCCCACCACGCCGCGGCGCGGATGATCCCGCTTGGTGACGATGATGCACCTCTGCCGGAGCCGGCGCGCGCAGGAGACGGGAAATGAGCGAGCCGCAACGGTCCGGGGTGGGGCCCAGGGTGGCCGGCAACACCACCGCCACCACGACCGGCCACGAATGGGACGGGATCGAGGAGTACAACAACCCGCTGCCGCGCTGGTGGCTCTTCATCCTCGTCGCCACCATCGTCTGGGCGGTGGTGTTCACCATCGCCTACCCGGCCTGGCCCGGTCTCAACGCCTCGACTGGCGGCGCGCTCGGCTGGTCGAGCCGGGGCCGGCTCGCCGACCAGATGGCGGCAGTCGAGGCGTCGCGGGCCGAAAGCCTGCGCCGGATCGCCGAGACCCCGATCACCGAGCTTCCGGCCAACCCGGAGCTGATGCGGCTTGCGGTCGCCGGCGGGGCTTCGGCCTTCAAGGTCCATTGCGTGCAGTGCCATGGCGCAGGCGCCGCCGGTGGCCCCGGCTACCCCAACCTCAACGATGACGACTGGCTGTGGGGCGGCGACATGGAATCGCTCTACGTCACGCTCCAGCACGGCATCCGGGCGCCCGGCTATGACGAGACCCGGATCAGCCAGATGCCGGCCTTCGGCCGCGACGGGCTGCTCGACAGGGCGCAGGTGCGCGACGTGGTCGAGCATGTGCGCGCCATCTCGGGCCAGGAGCATGACGCGCGCCGGGCCGTGCGGGGCGCTGCCATCTTCGCCGAGCAGTGCGCCTCGTGCCACGGCGACGAGGGCCGGGGCAACCGCGACCTCGGCGCACCCAACCTGACGGATGCGATCTGGCTCTATGGCGGGGACCGGGAGAGCCTGACCAACACCATCTGGAGCGCGCGCAACGGGGTGATGCCGGGGTGGAGCCAGCGGCTCGACGATGTGACGATCCGGAAGCTCGCGGCCTATGTCCACAGCCTCGGCGGCGGGGAGTGACGATGAACGCGCCGCTGCCCGTGCCCCCGTCTGCGCCGTCGCGGCCGCCCATCACCTTCTTCCAGAAGCGGCGGAAGGTCTATCCGAGAAAGGTCGAGGGGCCGTTCCGGCGGCTCAAGTGGGCGATCCTCGTCATCACACTTGCGATCTACTATGTGACGCCGTGGCTCCGCTGGGACCGCGGCCCCTACGCGCCCGACCAGGCGGTTCTGGTCGATCTTGCCAACCGCCGCTTCTTCCTGGGGCCGATCGAGATCTGGCCCCAGGAATTCTATTATGTGGCCGGCCTTCTCATCATGGCCGCGATCGGGCTGTTCCTCATCACCTCCACGGTCGGGCGGGCATGGTGCGGCTATGCCTGCCCGCAGACGGTGTGGACCGACCTGTTCATGGCGATCGAGCGGGCGATCGAGGGTGACCGCAACGCCCGGATGAAGCTCGACCGGGAGCCGTGGACGGCGGCCAAGATCGTGAAGCGCGGCGCGGTGCACCTCTCGTGGCTCGTCATCGCGCTCCTGACCGGGGGGGCGTGGGTGTTCTACTTCATGGACGCGCCGACGCTTCTCGGCCGGCTTCTCGACGGGACGGCCCCGGCGGCGGCCATCGGCGCCATCGGCATCCTCACCTTCACCACCTACACGCTGGGCGGCCTCATGCGCGAGCAGGTGTGCACCTACATGTGCCCCTGGCCGCGGATCCAGTCGGCGATGCTCGACGAGGACAGCTTCATCGTGACCTACAAGGCGTGGCGCGGCGAGCCGCGCGGCTCGGTCAAGGCGCGCGAGGCCGAC
>CALLWN010000283.1 GCA_938016505.1 uncultured Sphingomonadaceae bacterium | reverse complement strand
GAACCTTGAGCAGGCAACCGGCGCGAAAGTGATCGACCGCACCAGCCTCATTCTCGAAATCTTCGGGGAGCGGGCCGCGACTGCCGAGGGACGATTGCAGGTCGAGCTCGCCCATCTCGAGTATCAGGCTGGCCGACTGGTTCGTACCTGGACTCACCTCGAGCGCCAGCGGGGCGGCTTCGGCTTCCTCGGCGGCCCTGGCGAAACCCAAATCGAAGCCGACCGCCGCCTGCTGCGTGATCGAATCGCGCGGATCCGTCGGGAGCTGGACGATGTGCGGCGTACCCGCGGCCTCCACCGCAGCCGCCGCCGCAAGGCGCCTGTGCCGGTCATCGCCCTTGTCGGCTACACGAACGCAGGCAAGTCCAGCCTGTTCAACCGCTTGACCGGCGCGGGCGTGCTCGCGGAGAATCTCCTGTTTGCAACTCTCGATCCGACCATGCGGCGGATCCGCCTTCCCGGGGCGGGGACCGCAATCCTCTCCGACACGGTCGGCTTCGTGTCCGATCTTCCAACCGAGCTCGTTGCGGCATTCCGCGCCACGCTCGAGGAAGTGACCGAGGCCGACCTCGTCGTTCATGTGCGCGACATCGCCCACCCGGACAGCGAAGCCCAGGCCGCCGATGTCGGGGCGGTGCTGGAGTCGCTCGGACTCACGGACGGCCGGACCCCGGTGCTGGAAGTGCTCAACAAGGCTGATCTGCTCGATGCGCCAGCGCGCCGGGCGCTTGCCTCGCGGCCTGGACGCCTTCTCGTTTCGGCATTGAGCGGAGAAGGACTCGACGCCCTGGTCTCAGCGATTGCCCATTCCCTTGGGGAAAGTGCGTCCGCAGAAACGGTCACCTTGCACCCGTCGGACGGCCGGCGCCGCGCCTGGCTTCATGCCAATGCCGAGGTGCTTGCCGAAGCCGAGACCGAGGGCATGGTGCGCATGACCATCCGGATCGGAGAAGTGGCCAGGGCGCGTTACCGGGCGCTTTGATCCGTCTGCTTGGAAGCCTGCCAGAGCTGCTCCTGCTTCTCAGCCGGAAGATCGGCAAATCCGGGGGCCTGCTCGATCACCCGGAACCGTCGCTCGAACTTGTCGCAGGCTGCCCTCAGGGCCGCCTCGGGGTCGATGCCAAGCTTGCGGATCCAGCTGGCAGCGGCGAACAGCAGGTCGCCGGCCTCCTCGAGACGCGCCGCCGTCCCTTCGGCAGCGTCGAGTTCCGCCATTTCCTCGATCAGCTTCGCGCGCGCGCCCTCGGCGTCGGGCCAGTCGAAGCCGGCGCGCGCGGCGCGGCGCGACAGCTTGTCGGCCCGGAGCAGGGCAGGGAGTGCCCGCGCAACCCCGTCGAGCACGGACTCCCTCGGTTTCTCGGCGGCCTTGATCGCTTCCCAGTTCGTGACGACGGCCTCGGGGGTTTCGGCCGTGCCGTCTGCGAACACGTGCGGATGGCGCCGCTCCATCTTTGCGCAAATGGCTTCGGCCACGTCGGCGAATGCGAAGCTGCCTGCTTCCTCAGCCATGCGGGCATGGAATACGACCTGCAGAAGGAGGTCGCCGAGTTCATCCCTGAGATCTGCCATGTCGTGACGGGCGATCGCATCAGCGACCTCATAGGCCTCCTCGATCGTGTAGGGGGCGATCGAAGCGAAATCCTGCGCCCGATCCCACGGGCAGCCGCCCGGCCCCCGCAATCGTGCCATGATTTCGAGCAGCCGGGCGAGTGCTGCGCCGGGGTCCGGTGATGATGTCATGCCGCAGATGGAACCGGCGCGCTGGCGCCGTAACGGGCCGCCAGGTGGAACAGAAGGGGGTTGAGCAGGATCGAGAGCAGGGCAGCGGCCAGCACAAGGCCATGAGCTTGTGCCGACATCACCCCGAGGGCGAGACCCATGCCGGCGAGCACGAACGAGAATTCGCCAATCTGGGCCAGCGCCGCCGCAGCGTAGAGCGAGTCCGCTTCGCGGGTCCCCAGCGCGCGGGCGATGAGAAAAGCGGCCACGCCCTTGCCGATCACGATGATCGCAAGGACAACCGCGACTCCGCCGGGACGTTCCACGAGGATTCTCCAGTCAAACAACATGCCAACGGCGACGAAGAAAAGCACCGCAAAGGTATCCCGCAGCGGGAGCGAGTTTTCGGCCACGCTGGCCGACAGGCGCGTCCCGTTCAGGGCCACGCCGGCGAGGAAGGCGCCCAGTGCAAAGGAGGCATCGAAGACGGCATAGGCAACCCAGGCCATTCCCAGCGACAGGGCGAGCGTTCCCAGCGAGAGCAGCTCACGGCTCCGGCCATGGGCCACCCGCACGATGAGCCACGGGAAGAGCCGGGAGCCGACAAGCACCATGAGGCCGACAAAGACAGCAATCTTGACGAAGGTAAGCGCGAGCGAGCGACCGAGTTCGCCCCGCACTGCACCGGCCTCATCGAACGAGGCCACGAGGGCGGGCAGGGCGACGATGGCGAGCACGATCGCGATATCCTCGACGACCAGCCATCCGACGGCGAGCCGCCCAACGCCTGTGTCGACCATCTGCCGCGCTTCGAGCGCACGAAGCAGAACCACAGTACTTGCAACCGAAAGCGAGACGCCGAGGACCAGGCTTTCGCGAAGGCCAAACCCAAGCAGGACCTGGCCCGCGGCCAGTCCGAGAAGGGTTGCTGTTCCCATCTGGACGATCGCACCCGGCAACGCGACCCGGCGGGCTTCCCACAGGTCACGCACCGAAATCTTGAGGCCGACGCCGAACATGAGGAGGATGACGCCAATTTCCGCCAGCTGCCGGGCGAGGGCGATGTCGCCCACATAGCCCGGCGTGTGGGGTCCGACCGCCACGCCGGCGAGCATGTAGCCGACAAGCGGTGGCAGTCTCAGCCTCTGGGCGGCGAAGCCGAACAGGAAGGCCAGGACCGTCGCGGCCACCAGGGTATCGATGAGGTCATGAGCAGCCACGGCAGCCTTATGGAGGGTAGGCGCGGGCT
The DNA here is from genome assembly GCA_938016505.1 of uncultured Sphingomonadaceae bacterium. Classification (GTDB taxonomy): domain Bacteria; phylum Pseudomonadota; class Alphaproteobacteria; order Sphingomonadales; family Sphingomonadaceae; genus Thermaurantiacus. The sequence goes on along the minus strand of CALLWN010000283.1, from coordinate 8,635 downwards.
TGTCACTGCGCGCGACGCGGTCACACCCAAGGTCCGCGGCGCCTTGACATGATAATATATATTATGTCAAATCCGTCTCAACTGACTCCAAGCAGCCGCACGACCAAAACGCCGCCAGCGAAAATCACGCCCCAGAGCAGCAGAAGCTGCAGGCCGCGGCCGGGTCCGACCCCGGCAAAAAAGGCGCGGTTGAGCGCGACCACGAGCAGAAGTACCAGAACAAGATAGACCAGCGCCGCAGCCATCATTGCGGATGCCACACCCGCCCGTCGAACCCTGGCGTGACACCATCGGGGAGTTCGGCGAGCAGCGAGTCATGGTCCATCGACTGGTCCATGTGGGTCAGCCAACTTTCCTTCGGTCGCGCCCGGGCAATCCAGCCAAGGCTCTGGTCGAGATGGCTGTGCGTGGGGTGGGGCTCGCGCCGGAGCGCGTCGACAATCCAGAGGTCGAGCCCTTCGAGCAGGGGCCAGCTGGAAGCGGGAAACCCGGAGACATCAGTCGAATAGGCGACGGCCCTTCCATCTGCCTCGAAGCGGAACCCCTTGCTCTCGATCGGTCCATGAAGTTGGCGGAACGGCCGAACGACAAGGTCTCCAAAGTGGTGCACCGCCTCCATCGGACATGCGCTTGCAATGGCAGGATAGCCATTGTGGCCGTGGAAGACATAGTCGAACCGGCGGGTGAGCGTCGCCATTGTCTCAGGGTCCATGTAACAATCCACCCTGCTCCGCTGGGCATGAAACACCCCGCGAAGATCGTCGATCCCATGGCTGTGGTCAGCATGGTCGTGGCTGTAGAACACCGCCGTGAGCGATGCCGCGCCAGCATCGAGCAATTGCTCGCGAAGGTCGGGGCTGGTGTCGACGAGGATCCGCACCTCGCCATGCTCAACGAGAATCGAAACTCTCCGCCGGCGGTTGCGCGGGTTGGCCGGGTCGCACGCACCCCAGTTCCCTCCAATGCGCGGCACTCCGGACGAGGTTCCGCATCCCAGCATCACGATGCGCATCAGGCCGCCATCTTCCAGAACAAGTCCAGAGTGTTGCGTGCGGTCATTTCCATGAACTCGTCAGGGTCCTCGCCGCGGATCCCGGCAATGAAGCGCGCGGTCGTTGCAACGTGGGCCGGTTCGCAGACCCGCCCCCGGAACGGGACTGGCGCCAGGAAGGGGGCGTCGGTCTCAACCAGAAGCCGGTTGGCAGGAATGCCCCTCGCCACCTCCTGCAGCGCGCCCGCCGAGCGGAAGGTGACGATCCCTGAGAGCGAGATCGAGGCACCGAGCCGAAGTGCTTGGTCCGCAAGCCACTTCGTTCCCGTGAAGCAGTGCAGCAGAAAGGCAAAGCTGCCCTGCCCCAGTTCCTCCTCGAGAATGGCAATGGTGTCGGCCTCGGCATCCCGGCTGTGCACCACCAGCGGCAGCCCGGTTTCACGCGCTGCGGCAATGTGGGCCCGGAAACTTGCTTTCTGGCGGTTTCGGTCCGACCTGTCGTAATAGTAATCGAGTCCGGTCTCACCGATCCCGACCACGCGTGGATGCGCAGCCGCCGCGACGAGGCGGGCCGTGTCCATGTCGGGGTGCTGGTCAGCCTCGTGGGGGTGAATCCCAACAGTCGCAAACACGTCCGGATGGCGCTCTGCACCGGCAATCACGTCGGCCCACTCGGCTTCCCGGGTCGAGATCGAGACCATCGCGGTCACGCCGGCCTCGCGGGCCCGTGCGATCACGGCCGCTTCGTTCTCGACGAGCCCTGGGTAGTTCAGGTGGCAATGGCTGTCGACCAACATGGCGCGCATGTGGGGCATCCGTCCTCTGGTTGCAATCGCCGACGCCATTGCTCCGGTTTCACTTGCCTGTAGCTGTGGCTGTGGCAATGACCCCGCATTGCCAGGAGTTCGCTGAGATGGTGTCGACCCTCCTCTCCCTGATTGGAGGCCTGGTGCTCCTCGTGGTCGGAGGCGAACTTCTGGTCCGTGGCAGCGTCCGGATCGCGGAGCGCCTCGGGGTCTCTCCCCTTCTCATCGGACTGACCCTCGTCGGCTTCGGTACCTCCACCCCCGAGCTTGTCACCTCGGTCGAGGCTGCGCGCGTTGGGGCACCGGGGATCGCAATCGGCAACATCGTCGGTTCCAATATCGCCAACGTGCTTCTGATCCTCGGTCTCTCCGCCCTGCTCTCCCCGCTCGCTGTTTCGTCTGACGCGCTCAAGCGCGACGGCACGATCGTCATCCTTGCCTCGCTCCTGTTCGCGCTTGCAGGTTTCACCACTGGCCTGACCCAGCCCGTCGGCCTTGGCTTCGTTGCCGCACTGGTCGGCTACATGGTCTATGCCTATCTGCAGGAGAGAAGCGTCGCGCGCGTTGCAACCACGGGTCACACGGCGGCCTTCGACAAGGGAGAAGCCGTCGAAGCACTCGACCCCGCCCTGCATCCGCGCCCTGCGGTACCCAGCGGCATACTCGGTTGGCTCATCCCGGCGATCATGGCGCTGGGTGGTCTCGCCATCATCATCTTCGGCGGACGGACGCTTGTGGAAGCAGCTGTAGGGTTGGCCCGCACTCTCGGCATGAGCGAAGCCGTCATCGGTCTCACCATTGTCGCAGTCGGCACCTCCTTGCCCGAATTCGTCACCTCGATCGTCGCCGCGGTCCGGCGGCAGACGGACATCGCCGTCGGCAATGTGCTCGGCTCCAACGTCTACAACATCCTGGGCATCGGCGGCATGACCGGTCTGATCGCGCCAACGCCCTTTCCGCAGGAGATGCTTGGGCTTGATCTGGGCGTAATGGTTGGCGCTGCAATCCTCCTCTTCCTCTTCGCCTGGGATCGAAAGGTGGTTCGCTGGGAGGGCGCGCTGATGTTCGCTGCCTACATCGCCTACACGGGCTGGCTCGTCACCCGTTCGGGCTGATCCGTCTCTACCCTTGGGAACAGTCCGACCGGCGATGGCAGTTCGACTCCGGACCGGAGTTCGCAATCCAGCGCAATGAAGTTCCGCCTGTCTTCGGGGATGGCAAGGAGGTCGAGAAGACGGGCCATCCGCTCCGGCATCGCCGGGACCAGCAGGATCGCGATCCTGCGAATGGCCTCGGCAGCGTGCCAGAGGACGGTGTCGGCAGCTGCGGGGTCGGTCTTGCGCAGGCTCCAGGGCGCACGCTCCGACACGTAGAGATTGGTCGCAGCAACCAGGGCGAAGATCGCATCGAGCGCGAGATCGGGCCTGACGGCGGCATGGGCCTCGCGGCAATGCGAAAGAAGCGTTTGCGCTTTTTCCATGAGCGCCATCTCGGCCGGCCCCGCTTCGCCGCGCGCGGGCACCCTTCCCCCGGCCCGTGCGATCATCGAGAGCGTCCGCTGCGCGAGGTTGCCGAGATCATTGGCAAGCTCGGCATTGATCCGGGTTGCGATGGCTTCGTGGCTCCACTCGCCGTCCTGGCCGAAGGCGATCGAGCGAAGCAGGAAGTAGCGGAACGAGTCGACGCCGTAGCGGTCGGCCAGCGCAACCGGCTCGACCACATTGCCTGCCGACTTGGACATTTTCTCGCCGCGATTCAGGATGAACCCGTGCCCAAACACCCGGCGCGGAAGCGGAAGCCCGGCCGACATGAGGAATGCCGGCCAGTAGACCGCGTGGAAGCGCACCACGTCCTTGCCGATGACGTGGAGGTCGGCCGGCCACCAGCGATCGCAGCCCGCGTCGGGAAACCCGGCGCCGGTCAGATAGTTGGCCAATGCATCGACCCACACATACATCACGTGGCCGGGCGAACCGGGCACGGGAACGCCCCAGTCGAAACTGGTGCGGCTGACCGAAAGGTCCCTCAGGCCCATCTCGACAAAGGCCCGCATCTCGTTGAGCCGGCTTGCCGGCTGCACGAAGTCGGGCTGGCGGGCGTAAAGGTCGAGCAGCGGCTGCTGGAAGCGGGACAGGCGGAAGAACCAGCTCTCCTCCTCAAGCCAGGCGACCGGAGTGCCGGTCGGCGCCAGGCGGGTTCCATCGGCCTGCAAGGTCGTTTCGCCCTCGCCGTAGAAGGCCTCGTCGCGCACCGAGTACCAGCCAGCGTAGCGGTCGAGGTAGAGGTCGCCTGCGTCTGCCATCCGCTGCCAGAGCGCCTGGGCGGCCCTGGCGTGGTCGGGGTCCGTGGTGCGAATGAAGCGGTCCCGGCTGATGGCAAGCCGGTCGGCCATGGTGACGAAGGCCTCGACCATGCGGTCGACATAGGCGCGGGGCGCAAGGCCAGCCGTCCGGGCCGCCTGGGCGATCTTGAGGCCATGCTCGTCGGTTCCGGTGAGGAACCTGACATCCCGCCCGTCGGCCCGGGCGAAGCGCGCCAGCCAGTCGGTGGCGACGGCCTCGTAGGCGTGGCCAATGTGCGGCGCCCCGTTGGGATAGTTGATCGCAGTCGTCACATAGTAGCGGGTCATGCCGCGACCTCGCCGGAATGGCGCTTCAGGGCAAGGGCCAGCGCGTGGGCCATCTGGGCACGATCCTCGCCGGGCCGCTGCGCTGCCCGGGCGAGGCTCACAATCTCGGAATAGGCTGCAGCGTGTTGCACGGTCATTGCCTTTCTCGCTCGTTCTGCGGCGAGGCGGGGCGCAAGCCGGCACAGCAGCTTGTAATCGTCACCCTGGGCCCGTTCCGCGAGGCGCCCGGCAAGCCGCTCGGGAGCCTCGGCCTCGAGGGCCCGCAGCAGCGCGCCAGCGCCCGCCTGTGCAAGCCTGAGCGCTTCGCCAGGCGCGCCTTTCGCAAGCGTTGCAAGCCGCCTTCGATCAGTGGCATCCAGATCGGGCATCCTCGAGGCCAGAAAGGCCTCGATCGCGCCCAGGTCGAGCGGACGGAACCTCAGCACGCGACATCTCGAACGGATGGTTGCCGGGAGCCGCCCCGGCGCGTGCGCGACCAGGAGGAACAGGAGTCCGGCACCAGGCTCCTCGAGACCCTTCAGAAGCGCGTTGGCGGCGTTGAGGTTGAGGTCATCTGCCGCGTCGACGATCACGACCCTGTGGCCGCCCATCGCAGCATGGCTCCTGAGCAGCGGGCCAAGGTCGCGGACGGCGTCGATCCCGATTCCATTTCCGGGCGTATCCGGGTCGGGCAGGAGAAGCCTGAGATCAGGGTGCGCGCCTGCGTCAGCCAGCGCGCGCGCTCCCTCTCCTCCGAGAAGCCGCTGTGCAACCTGGTCGGCAAATGTCCGCTTTCCGATGCCGCGCGGACCCACGAGGAGCCAGGCATGGTGCAACCGTCCAGATGCCAGTGCGGTTTCGAGCGCCGCCCACGCCGGCCCATGTCCGAGCAGTTCCATGGCCGCCACCTGCCCGCAGCGCCCGGTGCATGCAACTGCGTGCATGCAACTGCGCTTGCACCCGACGCCACCCTGCCCTAGCGTGCATGTGTCCCCGGGGAGCCGCGTTGCGCGCGGCTGAGAGGCAGGCGGCAGGCCTGCGACCCGCTGAACCTGATCCGGAGCAAGACCGGCGGAGGGAGGGCACGGCCGCGGGCCGAAGTCTGCCATCCGCCCGAGAAGGAGGAAGTGATGGCCGACCGCCCTGCCCTTTCCGAAATCGGTGTCACCACCGGTCCCCTGCCAGCGTCGACCAAGGTGCATGTGCCGGGGCGGCTGTTCCCCGACCTCCGCGTTCCGTTTCGCGAGATCGCCCTTTCCGGCGGAGAGCCGCCGTTCCGGGTCTATGACACATCGGGCCCCTACACCGACCCGGCGGCAATGATCGACATCCATGCCGGCCTGCCGAAAATCCGCGACAGCTGGATCGACGCCCGTGGCGATACCGAGCGGTACGAGGGGCGGCAGGTGAAGCCGGAAGACAATGGCTTGCGTGCCGGAACCGCAGCGCGGGCCGAGACGCGACCGTTCGCCCACCCGAACCGGCATCCGCGCCGGGCGAAGGCGGGTGCTGTGACGCAGATGGCCTATGCCCGCCGCGGGATCATCACGCCCGAGATGGAATATGTCGCCATCCGCGAGAATCTCGGCCGCGAGGCGGCGCTCGAGCGTGTTGCCGATGGCGAGAGCTTCGGCGCTGCCATCCCGGCGCATGTCACGCCCGAGTTCGTCCGCGACGAGGTGGCGCGCGGCCGCGCCATCATCCCCGCCAACATCAACCATCCCGAGCTCGAGCCCATGGCGATCGGCCGGAATTTTCTGGTGAAGATCAACGCCAACATCGGCAACTCCGCAGTCGCCTCCTCGGTTTCCGAGGAAGTGGACAAGATGGTCTGGGCGAGCCGCTGGGGCGCGGACACGGTGATGGACCTCTCGACCGGGCGCAACATCCACGACACCCGTGAATGGATCCTCCGCAACAGCCCCGTTCCGATTGGCACGGTGCCCATCTACCAGGCGCTCGAGAAAGTGGGCGGCGTTGCCGAGGAACTCTCCTGGGAGGTGTTCCGCGACACGCTCATCGAGCAGGCCGAGCAGGGGGTGGACTATTTCACGATCCACGTTGGCGTGCGCCTGCCCTATATCCACCTGACCGCCAACCGCGTCACCGGCATCGTCAGTCGCGGCGGGTCGATCATGGCCAAATGGTGCCTTGCCCACCACCGGGAGAGCTTCCTCTACACGCATTTCCGCGAAATCTGCGAGATCATGAGGGCGTATGATGTCTCGTTCAGTCTCGGCGACGGGCTTCGCCCCGGCTCGATCGCGGACGCCAATGACCGCGCCCAGTTTGCCGAGCTCGAGACCCTTGGGGAACTGACGAGGACGGCGTGGGAGATGGATTGCCAGGTGATGATCGAGGGCCCCGGCCATGTGCCGATGCACAAGATCAAGCTGAACATGGACAAGCAGCTCGCGCTGTGCGGCGAGGCGCCCTTCTACACGCTGGGGCCGCTCACCACCGACATCGCGCCCGGCTATGATCACATCACCAGCGGCATCGGCGCCGCCATGATCGGCTGGTTCGGCACGGCAATGCTCTGCTACGTGACCCCCAAGGAGCATCTGGGCCTGCCCGACCGGGATGACGTGAAGGTGGGTGTTGTCACCTACAAGCTCGCGGCCCACGCTGCCGACCTCGCCAAGGGCCACCCGGCCGCCCAGCTGCGCGACGACGCGCTGTCGAGGGCCCGGTTCGAGTTCCGCTGGCGGGACCAGTTTGCGCTCAGCCTCGACCCCGCAACCGCCGAGGCCTTTCACGACCAGACGCTTCCTGCGGAAGGTGCCAAGACGGCGCATTTCTGCTCGATGTGCGGGCCCAAGTTCTGCTCGATGAAGATCACCCAGGATGTGCGCGACTATGCCGCCGGGCTCAATGCCGACGACATGCTGGCGATCGAAGGGATGGCCGGGAAGTCCCGCGAGTTCCGCGAGCTTGGCGGGGAGATCCATGTCAGGACGGAGCCGCCGGCAGGCTGAGCCTCCCCGCCGGGCTGCGTCCCGCGCCCCGTGGAGCGCGCGGTCAGCGGATCATCCGGCCCATCAGGGTGATGAAGAAGGCGGTGGACCAGCCGATGAGAAGCAGGCCGTTGATCCCCTCGAGCGCCGCCACCAGCCGCCATTGCGGGGCAAGAAGATCATCGGAGTAGCCGACGGTGCCGTAGGTCATGGCCGAGAAGAACAGCGCATCCTGAAAACTCGGCACGGCCTCGGCGGCTGCGAACAGGAGAGCATAGAGCAGGATCTCGAGGCCGTGGATCAGGAACAGGCCGGTCACGAGGCCCACCACCATCGAGACACCCTCGATCGAGAGCGGCGGGATGTGCCGCTGCTCTTCCTCGCGGGCTTCGCGGCGGACCACCCGGCCGAGCAGGATGAGCCCGACGGCATGGACCGACACCGTGGCGAGCAGCAGCACGGCGGCGAGGACGAGCTGGAGCATCAGGTTTCCGGCCATGCCATGCCCTTGCCGGCAGGGCATGCGCCGTCAATGCTCCGCTTGTCGATCGCAGGCCGAAGCCGTAGGTGCACAGCGGGAGGGAGGATCGCCCATGCGCCTGGTGGCCCTGTTCTGTCTTGTCGCTGCTGCACCGCTGCTCGCGCAGACGAAGACGCCACCGCAGAAGGTGGTGGCGCCGCCGACCCACTACTGGCTTTCGGCCGCGACCCAGTCGGGCTTTTCGATGGCGCCGGGCGCCGCACCCGACATGGGGGCGATGATGCGGATGGCGATGGGCCGGGGCGGCGCAGTGAAGACGCTTGCGCTCGATCTCGGCTCGCGGCTGCCGGAGAAGGGGCAGCCGACTGCGACCCATGCCATTCCGGCTGCCATGCTGATGGGCCCTTCCCTGCTGCTCAAGGCGCCGCGGAAGGCGCCCGCACCGCCGCCTTCCGGCCAGCCCGAGGATGTGCCGCCATTCGAACGGCCCAGGGGCAGGCTGCTCCTGTTCTGGGGGTGCGGCGAGACGGCGCGGCCCGGACAGCCGGTCGTGTTCGATTTCGCGAAGATGGCGGATGGCCAGGTTCCGCCGGGGCTGTTCACCGCCGAGACGGTGCGCATCGCCAGCCCGCCGGGACCGGGCAGCTACCCGACCTATGGCGGCTGGCCGAACGATGACCCGCCGAGCCGCAGGGGCGTTCCCGCCAATGCGTCGCTCGTCGGCGACCACAGGGTGACGGGAGCCTCGACGCCGGAGATCGCCTTTTCGCTCCAGCAGGACTGGATGGCGCC
>CALLWN010000282.1 GCA_938016505.1 uncultured Sphingomonadaceae bacterium | reverse complement strand
TGAATGTGGGAATCGATGAAGCCGGGCAGGACGGTGGCGCCCCGGGCATCGAGGCGGAAGTCTCCCGGCCGGAGCGGCGGCTCGCGGCCGCCGCGCGGGACCATCGCCTCGATCCGGCCGTCGTCTCCGGCGAGCAGCATGGCGTAGCGCTCGATGCGGCCCTCGGCATCGGGCGTGATGATGTTGGCATTGACGATCAGGGTCCGCGCGCCGGCCGCAGTGGCGAGCGTGGCAAGGACGAGGCACAGGAGGGGAAACCGGGCGCGCGCGGGCATGGCGGCGAGCCTGCCGTGCCCGGGCCGTGCCGGCAAGTGGCGCCCGCCTTTCCCTTTGCACCGCACCGAGGCTTGCGCTAGCCGCGCCGGCACGATGGCCACACGGATCGCCCCTGCACCCGAGCTTCCGGTGCGCTTTGCCGACATCGAGGAGGCGGCGCGGACGATTGCCGGGCAGGTGATCCACACGCCGACGCTCCATTCCCAGACGCTCTCGGAGATGACGGGCGCGCAGGTGTGGCTGAAGTTCGAGAACCTCCAGTTCACGGCCGCCTACAAGGAGCGTGGGGCGCTCAACCGGCTCATGTCGCTTTCGGAGGAGGAGCGCCGCCGCGGCGTGATCGCGATGTCGGCCGGGAACCACGCCCAAGGCCTTGCCTACCATGCGAGGCGGCTCGGGATCCCGGCGACGATCGTGATGCCGCGCCACACTCCACTCATCAAGGTCCAGCAGACCGAGGGGCATGACGCGCTGGTGGTGCTGCACGGCGAGAAGCTCGAGGAAAGCTTCGACCATGCCGTCATGCTCGCGGAGAAGCGGGGGCTGACCTTTGTCCACCCCTATGACGACCCCAAGATCATAGCCGGGCAGGGGACGGCCGCGCTCGAACTGCTGGCCGATGCGCCTGCAGTCGACACGCTCGTGGTGCCGATCGGCGGAGGGGGACTGATCGCGGGCACGGCGATTGCCGCCCACGCGGTCGACCCGCGGATCGAGGTGATCGGGGTCCAGGCCGAGCTCTACCCGTCGATGAAGGCGACGCTTGCGGGCGAGCCGGTGGTGGCCGATGGCGACACGCTGGCCGAAGGGATTGCCGTGAAGGTGCCCGGCGCGCTGACGGTCCCGATCGTCCGGGCGCTGGTTGCGGACATCGTGCTGGTCGGCGAGCGCGATCTCGAGCGGGCGGTCGCGCTGCTGCTGGCGATCGAGAAGACGGTGGTGGAAGGCGCGGGCGCGGCCGGGCTTGCCGCGCTCATCGCCAACCCGCGCCGGTTCCGCGGACGCAATGTCGGGCTCATCCTGTGCGGTGGCAACATCGACACGCGGCTCCTTGCCAATGTGCTGCTGCGCGATCTTGCGCGATCGGGCCGGCTGGCGCGCCTCAGGATCCGGCTGAAGGACCGGCCCGGCCAGCTCTATGCCGTGGCGCGAATCTTCGACCAGCAGCAGGTCAACATCCTGGAGGTGTCGCACCACCGGATCTTCACGACGCTTCCGGCCAAGGGGCTCATCACCGAGATCGAATGCGAGACCCGCGGACCCGAGCATCTGGAGCGGCTGATCGAGGCGCTGCAGGGCTCGGGCTTCGACGTGAGCCGGATCGAGCTGGGCTGACGCGACTCGGCCTGTGCCGGGCGGGACGCGGGGTGATCCCTCCGTTCCGGACCGGTCGGCACCGCCACGGCGTTTCAACGATGCTAGAATTTCGCTGTCCCGGCCGTCCTTTGGGCTTGGGTGCGTGGGTCGGACATGTCCTCCCCGTTGCGAGAGGTCGCAGCGGGCGCGAGGGCGATTGCGCCCGCCCCCACCGATGTGCAAGGTTTCGCGCAGGCGCAGACTGGCGCGTATCTGCGGGAGGACGGGCAGAGGTGAAACGGGCAGCCGCGAGCTTTTCGGGCAGGCAGGGAGCAGGCGCGGCGCGGCCGGGCGGTGATCCGGTCGGGGTTCCGGGCGCTCGTGCAGGCAGCCGATGACCGATCAGCCGACGCGCTTTCCGCGCTTCTTCATCACGGCCCGCGCCCCCTGCCCCTATCTGCCGGGCAAGGTGGAACGGAAGGTGTTCGCCGAGCTGCGCGGCAGCGACGCGGCGCGCATGTCGGAAAGCCTCGGCCGGATTGGCTTCCGCCGGAGCCAGAATGTCGTCTACCGGCCGAGCTGCGAGGGCTGTTCGGCCTGCGTCTCGGTCCGGATCGTCGCGGCAACCTTCCGCCCCTCGGCGTCACAGCGCAAGCTCATGCGCCGCAATGCCGATCTCGAGGTTGCGGCCTGTGACCCATGGGCGACCGAGGAACAGTTTGCGCTTCTGAAGCGCTATCTCGCCGCCCGGCACCCGGACGGCGGGATGGCGAGCATGGACGCCTATGATTTCGCCGACATGATCGAGACCTCGCCGGTCGACACCGTCGTCGTCGAGTATCGCGAGCCCGCCACCGGCGGCAGGCCGGGCCGCCTTGTCGGCGCGTGCCTGACCGACAAGCAGTCCGACGGCCTTTCCATGGTCTACAGCTTCTTTGATCCCGACCTTGCTGGCCGGGCCGGGCTCGGCACCTTCATGATCGTCGACCATGTGCTGCGCGCGGCTGCAGTCGGAATGGACTATGTCTACCTCGGCTACTGGGTAAAGGGCTCGCCGAGCATGGACTACAAGCGCCGCTTCCACCCGCTGGAGGCGCTCGGGCCCGACGGATGGCGGCTGCTGCCGGCCGATCCGACGCCACCCGCCCCAGGCCGGCGCCAGGGGATGCCGTCGAAGACCCGGCCGGTCAGGTGACACCTTCCGGCATGACGCGCCAGGGTGGCGCGCGGGAGGTGCGCGGCCCCTCCGCCGCCACGGGAGGGTCCGGCACGGCAGATCCCGGCAACGTCGCCCTGTTCGCGAAGCTCGCCGCCGACTGGTGGAACCCCGAGGGACCGAACCGGCTGCTCCATGCCGTGAACCCGGTGCGGATGGGCTTCGTGCGCGAAGCGGCGATCGCCCATCTGGGTGCAGACCCCCGGTCGCGCCGGCCGTTCGCCGGCCTTGCCGCGCTGGATGCCGGCTGCGGCGGGGGTCTTGCGACCGAGGCGCTGGCCCGCATGGGGGCGGAGACGACGGGGATCGACGCCTCTGAAGAGATGATTGCAGTGGCCCGCGCGCACGCAGACACCATGGGGCTTTCCATCCGCTACATTGCGGGCGAGGTCGCCGATCTCGTGCGCGCCGAAGCCGGGCGGTTCGACCTTGTCACCAGCTTCGAGGTGGTTGAGCATGTGGCCGACACGGGGGTGTTTCTGGGCGCCCTGCGGGCACTGCTGCGGCCCGGCGGCCTGCTCATCTTCTCAACGCCCAACCGGACGCTTGCGAGCCTCGCCATCGTCAAGCTGGGCGCCGAGTATGTGACCGGGGACATTCCGAAGGGCGGCCACGACTGGCGGAAGTTCCTGCGGCCCCAGGAAATGGAGCGCGCAATCGGCGCGGCCGGGTTTCGCCTCGAGCGGATCGAGGGGCTCGGCTGGTCTCCGGGCCGCGGATTGCGGATCGGCGGCCGGCGCGATCTGGACTATATCGGGATCGCGATCGCCAGCTGAAACGAGGAAGACAGTCATGCTCAAGGGAATTCACCACAGCGCCTTTCGCTGCCGCGATGCCGAGGAGACCCGTGCCTTTTACGAGGATGTGCTGGGACTGCCGCTCAAGGCAGCGCTCGCCTTCGAGGAGGAACCGGGGTCGGGCAGGCCTCACCCCTATGTTCATATCTTCTTCGCGCTTCCCGATGGCAACTTCATTGCCTTCTTCGATGCACCCGACAGTGCGACCGAAGCCCATTTCCGGCCTGCCCACGGGTTCGATCGCCACATCGCGTTCGAGGCCGGCTCTGAAGCCGAGCTGATGGAATGGAAGGCAAAGCTCGATGCGGCAGGCGTGCCCTGTTTCGGGCCGATCGACCATCATTTCGTCCGCTCCATCTACATGTGGGACCCGAACGGGCTCCAGGTCGAGATCACGGCTCGGGTGCCGGCGCACGATGCGATCCTCGACGCCGAGGCGGCCGGTGCCCGCGACGTGCTGGCCGGCTGGAGCGCGCGCACCGCAGACCGCAAGTCGGCCCTGAAGGCCCCGGCTGCAGCATGAGCTACACGCGCCTGCCGCTTCACCTCGTCTTCGAGGAGAAGGTCACTGTCAGGGACAGCTATGGCGGGATCGGTGGTCTGGTCGCGCTCCAGGGGCATCTGCTGAAGCCCGAGACGCCCTCGGAGACGCTGCTCGTCTTCATGCACCCCATGGGGATCATGCACTATCTGCCGCTCCCCATGGGGCTGGCCGAGGCCGGCATCCACTGCCTCTCCGCCGTGTCGCGCTACCCGAACAATGATTCGGCGCTCATCATGGAGAAGGTGCTGATCGACCTCGGTGCCTGGGTGCGGCACGCGCGCGAGACGCTCGGCTACCGTCGGATCGTGCTTGCGGGCTGGTCGGGCGGCGGGTCGCTCGCCCTCTTCTACCAGCGCCAGGCCGTCGACCCGTTCGTCACCGACACGCCCGCCGGAGACCCGGTCGAGGTGCCCGAGCTCATCCCGGCCGATGCCATGCTGCTGCTGGCCGCCCATGTGAGCCGGGCCGGAACGCTGACCGAGTGGCTCGACCCCTCGGTCACCGACGAGACCGACCCGCTGGCACGCGACCCGGCCTGGAACCTCTACGCCGACCCGCCGCCGGCATCCCCGCCCTACCCTGCCGACTGGGTGGACGCCTTCCGGGCCCGGCAGGTCGCGCGCAACCGGCGGATCACGGCCTGGGCGCAGGAGCGGCTGGCGCTGCTTCGGGAGCGAGAAGGCCCGAATGCCGAGCAGGCCTTTGTGGTTCATGGCACGATGGCCGACCCGCGCTGGCTCGACCCCGCGCTCGACGCGAACGACCGGGTGCCGGGGCGCTGCTACCTCGGCGACCCGCGCCTCATCAACGACGCACCCGGCGGCCTCGGCCGCTTCTCGACCCTCAGGTCCTGGCTGTCGCAATGGGGCCTCGAGACCTCGCGTGCGGATGGCCTTGCCTGCGGGGCCTTCTGCACCGTTCCCACGCTCGTTCTCGACAATTCGGCAGATGACGCCTGCACGCCGAGCCACGCCGACCGCCTGTTCGCGGCCGTTGGAGCCAGTGACAAGGTGCGCGTGACAATCGCCGGCGCCACCCATTACTATGCCTTCCAGCCGGAGCGGCGGGCCGAGGCGGTCGCGGCGATAAGCAGCTTTCTCGAGCCCCGCGGCCTGCTCTGAGGTTGGACTAGTCGCGCTTTTCGGGCACGCGGAACCGGCCGGTCACCCGGCCGCCCGGCCCGGTGTCGGAGGCTCGGCCGTCGAGCGTCGAACGCCCCGTGTCGAGGTTGATGGTGAGCCGGTTGCCGGACAGGCGTTCGACCCCCCGGGCCAGCTCGACCCCGCCGATCAGAGTCAGAACCCGGTTCTCGACATCATAGATGGCAAAGCGGGCGCGGGCCTGCTCGGAGGGCGAGCGCAGGCGGACATCGCCTTCTGCGTCGAGCCTGCGGATAACCGGGTCGCGACCGTCGGCGCGGTCGTAGGCGACCCGGATGCGCGCGGCGTCGATCGAGAGGCTGCCCTGGCGCACCCGGACATTGCCGCTGAAGATCGCCTGGTTCGAGGCATCGAGAACCTCGATCCGGTCGGCATCGACGTCGATCGGCGCCTTGCTGTCATGGCCCCTCAGCGCGGAGGAGGCGAGGCTCTGCGCCGGTGCCGGCGCAGCTGCAGCGAGGTGCAGCACCGCGGCGATGGCAGCCAGGCGCCTCATGCCGGCATCCGCATTCGGTCGGGGTAGAGGCGCATCCGAACGCCGCTGGTCAGGATGACGCGCTTGCCGGGCAGATCGGCCTCAAAGGCCCCGGCCTCGAACCGGCCCATGGGCAGGGTGCCGGAAACCGGGAGGTCGGACCGGACCCGGTTGGCCTCGATGTCGACGACGAGCCTTTCACTGTCGACCCGGTAGCCCGCATCGCTTCTGACCGCGATCGGGCCGCTGACCTCGATGAGACCGCTCTCGAGGAAATAGAGGCCGCGCGGTGCAGTGACGGTCGCCGGACCGTCGGCGCGCGCGATCTGCGCGGCAAGGCCGGTCAGCACGACGACCGGCACGTCGCTCGACTTCTGGACCGCGCTTGCAGCCGAAATCTCGAAGGGCTCGCCGGCAGCGGTGGCACCGCGGTAGCTGGCGCGGGTCACGCGCAGACGTTCGCCGGCCTCGGCGGCAGCGTCCTTCGACAGCAGGAAGGAAAGTTCGCGCACTTCGTTGAGCGGCATGATCACGAGGGCTGCGAACAGCAGGAAGGCGGCAAGCGGAAAGCCGATCTTGGCGGCTGCCACCAGCCGGTCGCGCCGCCCGCCCGGCATCGCAGCGCGGCGCCGTGCATCGAGGAAGGCAGTTGCCTCCGCCGACGGGGCGTCCTCGCTGCGGCCGCCGGCCATGGCGAGGGATGCGGCACCGGCCTCAGACATGGGCCTCAGACATGCGCGAAAATGTCAATCTCGGGCCAGCCGGCGAGGTCGAGGCGTGCACGCCAGGGCAGGAAATCGAAGCAGGCCTGCGCAAGCTCGGTCCGGCCATCGCGGGCCAGGCGCGCCTCGAGGATCTCCTTCAGCCGGTGCAGGTAGCGGACATCAGACGCGGCATAGTCCTTCTGGGCATCGGTGAGCTGGGCTGCCGCCCAGTCGGATGACTGCTGGGCCTTGGAGATTTCGACTCCCAGAAGCTCGCGGGCCAGGTCTCTCAGACCATGCCGGTCGGTGTAGGTGCGGGTGAGGCGGCTTGCGGTCTTGGTGCACCAGGCCGGCGCCGCCATGACCCCGAGCCAATGTTCGATGGTGGCAAGGTCGAACCGGGCAAAGTGGTAGATCTTCAGTCGGGCCGGATCGGCGAGCACCGCCTTGAGATTGGGCGCCGAGTCCCGACCGGTGTAGCGGACCAGATGCTCGTCGCCCCGACCATCGGCGATCTGGACCAGACAGAGCCGGTCGCGCAGCGGGTTGAGCCCGAGCGTCTCGGTATCGACTGCGACCGGACCGTCGGCAAGCACGCCGGCGGGCAGATCGGCTTCGTGAAAGTGGATGGCCATCGCCCGGGCCATAGGGGCAGGCGACGGGTCGGGCAATCCGCCCCTCCCGTGAAGGCCAGCTTTGCCGCCTCGCGCCTGCCCGGCAGGACGCCGCCATGCCTGTGCGCCAGCGCCCACGCGATGCTGCAACCCTCATCCTGGTGCGCCATGACGCGGGGGTGCCACGGATCCTGATGGGCCGGCGGGCGAGCGGCCACGCCTTCATGCCAGACAAATGGGTGTTTCCCGGCGGTCGTCTGGACCGGGGCGACTGGCACATGCCGGTTGCAGGCGAGCTCCAGCCGGAGGTTGCGTCGGCCGTGGGCGCCATGCCGCGCCGGCAGCCAGCGTCCCCCGCCCGGCTGGCCCGGGCGCTGGCGCTGGCCGCAGTCAGGGAAACGTTCGAGGAAACGGGCCTTGTGGTCGGCGTCCCTGCACCGACGCCGGCGCGCGCGCCGGCAGGTTGGCAGCGCTTCGCCGCACTCGGTTTCCTGCCCGATCTTTCCGGACTGCGCTACATCGCCCGCGCCGTCACTCCGCCCGGACGGACCCGGCGGTTTGACGCGCGATTCTTCGTTGCAGGGGCGAACGTGCTGGTCGCGGACGAGGCGGTCGACAGCCATGAGCTGGGCGAGATCCGCTGGTTCGACCTTGACGAGGCACGCCGGCTCGATTTGCCCACCGTGACCCGCGCCGTGCTCGACCTTGTCGAGGCGCACAGCAGCGGCAGGCCCGTTGTTCCGCCCTTCTGGGCCTGGCACCGCCGAGTCGCCGACTGACGCGGCACAGCCCGTCGCCCGCTGCCAACGGCTGGCGGCGGGCCGACCCTGATCGTCGTGCCCAAGCCACGGTCCGCCAGCCCCCGGGGTGCGGGCAGGGCCAGTTTCCGGGTATGCCCGTTGCTGACCGGTCCTTTGGGGGCAAGCCAGGGAGACCAGACATGCGAAGACTGAAATCTTTAACGCTTGCGGCACTGCTCCTCACCGCCGCATCCCACGGCATGGCCCTCGCCCAGCCCGTCCGGCCAGCTGCTCCCCCGGCGGCTCCGGAGACGGCCGCGCCCGACCCCGCCTCACCCGACACGTCGGTCAGGTCGCAGCCGGTGCAACCGCTTCCCGGGCAGGATGGGCAGGCGGTGCCGCAGGATGCCACCCGCGACGCGCCGGCCGAGGGCGACCGCGACCCGGCAGAGGCCGACCCGCCCGCCCCGCCGCCACCTTCCGCGCGCTAGCCTGACCGCACGCCGGCCCCATCGACGCCAGCCGCCGCCTGCGCCGCAGGGGCCAGGCGGCGGCACGCGCCCATGCCGATCAGTCGAGGTTCGGGCGGAGCCACTGGCGGGCCTGGTCGAGGCTCACCCCGCGGCGGACGGCATAGTCGGCGAGCTGGTCCTCGCCGACCCGGGCCACTCCGAAATAGCGGCTGCGCGGATGGGCGAAGTAGAAGCCGGAGACGGCTGCGGTGGGGAGCATGGCGAAGCTCTCGGTCAGCGAGATCCCGGTTGCCGCAGTCGCGTCGAGGAGATCGAACAGGATCGGCTTCAGGCTGTGGTCGGGGCAGGCCGGGTAGCCGGGTGCTGGCCGGATGCCCTGGTACTGCTCGCGGATGAGCGCAGCATAATCGGGCGCGGCCTTCGGCTCATAGCCCCAGAGCTCGGTGCGCAGGTGGAAGTGCAGCGCCTCGGCGAAGGCTTCGGCGAAGCGGTCGGCGAGCGCCTTCAGGAGAATGTCGGAATAATCGTCGTGGGCGGCCTTGAACGTGGCGAGCCTGGCCTCGATGCCATGGCCTGCGGTGACTGCGAAGCCGCCGATCCAGTCGCCATCGGGTGAGACGAGATCGGCAAGGCAGTCGTTTGTGCGGCCCTCGCGCTTTTTCACCTGCTGGCGGAGGAAGGGGAGGCGGGCAAGCGGCGCGGTGCGCGCTTCGTCGGCGAAGACGAGGATGTCGTCGCCATCGCGCCGTGCCGGCCAGATCGCCGCGACCCCCTTCGCCACCAGCCACTTT
>CALLWN010000281.1 GCA_938016505.1 uncultured Sphingomonadaceae bacterium | reverse complement strand
AGATCCTCGAGGGCACCAACGAGATCATGCGGGTGATCGTGGCGCGCGAGATGCTGCGGCAATAGCCGGCACCTGCGGGCGCGAAGGGCGAGGCCTTCGCGCCCGCCACCTGCCGCCTAGAACCTGGCGCGCGCGCCAACGAACGCGAACCGGCCGAGCCCCGAGACCGGGTAGGCGCGGCTGGCGAGATAGGGCTCCTTGTCGAGAAGGTTGTTGACACCCGCGTTCACCGTGATGCTGTCGTTCACCTCGAACGCGACGCTCACGTCGTGGATGAAATAGTGCGGCGCGAGCCCGGCCTCGCCGAACAGCCGGTCGAGATCCTCGATCTGGATCGCCGACGCGATCGCCTGCCTGCCGATCCACTGCAGCCGGTAACCGAGCGTCACCGGCCCGCGGCTCCAGGCCACGGTGCCAAGGCCCGACCAGCGCGGTGCGCTGGTCTCGAGCAGGCCGGGATTGACGAAGCTGCTGTCGACCGGATCGAAGAAGCGGTTGAGCTTCTGCACCCAGTTGCCGGTGAATCCGACGGCGAAGCCGTTGTCGCGCCATTCGAACTGGTAGTTGGCCGAGAAGTCCACGCCGGCGGTCTCGATCCTGCCGAAGTTGATCTGGGTCTGGCGGAGCGTGCGGAAGCCGAAGAAGGTCGGCGAGCCGATGGTCGTGTTGCGCTCGAACTGGGCGCAGAACTGGTTGGGGAAGGTGGGGATGTCGTAGCAGCTGTCCACCGTGTCCTGCGCGCTGACCGGGGCGATCGCGTCCTCGATCCGGATCGAATAATAGTCGGCCGACAGCGTGAGCCCGGGGACCCAGCGCGGCTGGATGACGGTGCCTGCAGTCCAGGAGCGGGCGGTTTCCTCCTGCAGATCCGGGTTGCCGCCCGAGGTTCCTCCGAACCGGGCGGTCAGCGGGTCCTCGTAGGTGGCAAGGAAGGCCGCCGGGTTGGGGATGCCGGTTGCAGTCACTGCGGCAAGGCAGTTGGTTTCGCGGATTGCGCCGCGCGCCGGGTCGGTCGCCTTGAGCGATGCGATCTCGGTCGCCTGGCAGGGGTCCAGCGGCCGGAAGGTCGCGCCCTGCTGCGGGCTGAACAGCTCGAAGACGTCAGGCGCGCGGATCGCCTGGCTGTAAGTGCCCCGGAAGCGGACATCGGGAATTGGCGCCCAGCTGCCATTGGCGTTCCAGGTGAGTGCGCCGCCCACGGTCGAATAGTCGGCATAGCGAACCGCGCCGCCGATCGAAAGCTCGTGGAAGAAGCGTTGCTCCTTGAATATCGGCACCAGCAGTTCGCCGAACACCTCCTTCACGCTGAAGCTGCCACCCGAGTCGAACACCTGGTTGGCGGCATCGAAGATCAGCGACTGGTTCCCCGAGATGTCGCCGATGAAGGTGCCGGCGGGGCCTGCCGGGGATCCGGGCGGGAGCAGGCCCTTCTCGAGGTCGGAGAGGATGTTCTCGGACCGCTCCTTGCGATATTCGCCGCCGATGACGAAGCTGACCGGACCGCCGGGAAGCGCGAACCATTTCGTCGTGTCGCCCGCGAGGAAGCCGGTGATGACGGCCTGGTTGATCGTCGCCCGGTCGGTCGTGGGCGCGGTGATGAAGTCGACCGCCTCGGGCGAGACCGAGAAGGCGCCGCGCAGGATATTGGCGGGCTTGCACAGCCCCTGGCCGGGACGGAAGGTGAAGAAGCCGCTTTCGATGACCGGGAACACGTCGGAGCCGGGGGGCACCGCGGTCGGGTCGAGTTCGGAGCGGCAGACCGGCTTGCCGTCTGGCCCGCGCACCACGTCGAGGGCAGCGAACAGCCGGTCATAGAGCACCGAGTTCGAGAAGGTCGTCTGCGACTTGGTCCGGCCCCACACGCCCGAGACCTCGTAGCGCAGATGCTCGGCAAGGTCCCCGCGCAGGCCGCCGACGAAGCGCAGGGTCTCGCGCAGCGAGAAGGTGATTCCGGGCCCGAGGTCGAGAAAGTCGCGCGACACGAGGAGGCCGCCCGATTCCTCCACGTCAGGCATCAGGATCGCCGGAATGAAGGGGTTTTCGGGCGAGAGGTAGAGGCTGTCGTAGAAGCTGTTGTAGTTGGAGCGGCTGGTCGTCCGGTTGCGGGCGTATTTGGCGTCGTAGAAGAACTCTGCTGCGGGCCCGAACTCGTACCGGCCGGTCGAATTGACGAAGATCCGCCGCGAGGCCGGGAGCAGCGATGTCGCGTCGCCGCGCTCAACCGCACCGTCGCCGCCGAACTGGTTGGAGGCGGTTGCGATGATGCCGTCGTTGAAGATCCGCACCGAGCCGTCGGGGTTCGTCACGTAGCAGCCGCCGCCGCCGAAGCCGGTCCAGCCGATATAGCTCTCGTTGCAGTCGTTGATGCCGTTGTTGTTGATGTCTGCCTGCCAGAAGCCGTAGTCCGCGCGGAACAGCAGGCCGTTGTTCGCCGAGATTGCGAATACGGGCTGGCGACCGATCACCCGGGTGGGTGCGTTTCTTGCCCGGTCGATGAGCGCCTGCTCCGCCGCTGTCGGCGTGTTCGAGCCGAACACGGAGGTGTAGATCGCCGTCCCGGGCAGCGGGATGGGCGGGCCGAAGCCGATCCGGGTGGCGCGCGGACCCGGGCCGCCAACCCGGTAGAAGCGGGCGAAGTTCGGCATGGTTGCCGGGTCGATGTCGCCCTTCTGGAACCTGAGCGCCGGGTTGGCGTAGGTGGTCGAGTTGTTGCCGCGGCCGTTGTCGCGGGTGAATTCCCGGTCGGAGAGGAGAACCTCGCTGTCTTGCGCGAAGCCGGCAGACAGGGTGAAATTGCCCCGGTTCTCGCGGAAATTCTTTCCCCAGGTGGCGGAGACGCGGTAGCCTTGCCCGTCGCCCTTGCTCGAGGTGCCCACCTGTCCCTCGACTTCGAGGCCCTCGAAATTCTGCCGGAGCCTGTAATTGACGACGCCGGTGACGGCATCGGCGCCATAGACCGCAGACGCCCCGCCGGTCAGCACTTCCACCTGCTCGATGAGCGAAGGCGGGATCGTCGAGACGTCGACTGCCTGCCGGTCGGGCACGCCCGAGACGTGGCGGCGGCCGTCGACGAGCACGAGTGTGCGGTTGGAGCCGAGCTGGCGCAGGTTGAGCGTGGCCTGGCCGACGCCGCCTGCGCCCCGCTCGATTGAGTCGGCGACCGTGCCCGAGGCGATGAGCGCCGGGATCTGCCGGAGCGCTGCGGTCACGTCGGTGTTGCCGGTCTGGAGCAGCTCTTCGCCGGTCAGCGACTGGATCGGGATGGGCGCGACAGCGTTGGGGTCGCGGGCCACCCGGCTTCCGGTGACGATGATGGTGTCGCTGGTCTCGGCCGCTTCGGTGGTGGCAGACGGCTGCTGGGCGAGAGCGGGCTGGACCGCGAGCAGGAGAGCCCCGGCCGAGACCTTGCTGAGATTCGCGGAACGGCTGCGGCTGACAGTCACGCTTGCTTCCCCCTGAATAACGCGAGGTCAGCTTATGCCGGCTGTCATCAAACCGAAAAGGGGCTGTCGCCGGGAAGAGGAAGAAGCAGCGACTATCCCGCCCGCTGTTGCGGCTTTGCCACAGTGGGCGCATCAGCCTTGGGAAGGTAGGGCGGATTGGGGATTGTATCGAGCGCTTCCTGGAGCCCGAGCTGCCATCTCAGCCCAAGCTCCTGATAATAGGGGTCGCCCTCCTCGATCCGGAAGGTGGCGGCAGCCGAGTGTCCGGGTTTCAGCACGAGCAGATCGACCGGAAGCCCGACCGAGAGGTTCGACTTGATCGTGGAGTTCATCGAAAGGATGCCGAGCTTCAGGGCTTCGACAAGCGGCGTGCGGTAAAGCAGCAGCCGGTCGAGGATGGGCTTGCCGTATTTCAGCTCGCCGATCTGGAGATAGGGCGTCTCGATCCCGCATTCGATGAAATTGCCCTCGCCGTAGATCAGGAACAATGCCGGTGCCCCGCCGCCGATCGACCCGCCGACCAGGAAGGAGGCGCCCGTCGCCACTGCCTCATTGTCCACGGTTTCGTCGATCTCGTGGCGAGCCTGCTTCAGCGCATGGCCGACCACTTCGGCAACCCGGAACATCGACGGCGCCGTCTCGACGAAGAACAGGCCGTCGCGCCCCGGGATCCTCACGCCTTCGCGCAGCTTGTTGATCGCAGCCTGGGTGACCGAGAGCGACCCGGCCGAGGCGATCGCGACGATGCGCTTGCCTTCCTCGCCAAAGACCCGGAGCTTCCGGTAGAGCGAGATGTTGTCGATGCCGGCATTGGTCCGGCTGTCGGCAAGCATGATGAGGCCTTCTTTCACGAGGAGGCCAACGCAGTAGGTCATTGCCGCTGCTCCTGGTGCCGGACAGGGTCCTGCTCGTCCGGGATGTGCGGCTGGGCGGGTTCGCCGAAGCTGCGGCCGTGGACGAGAACGGAAAGCTGTTCGGCGCCTCCGCCGCGCCGGGTCCCGCGGACCGGTGCCGCGTCGAGCGAATCGAGCCCGACCGCGATCCGGACATGGCTTTCGCTGGCGCAGATGCCGTGGGTCGGGTCGAACCCCACCCAGCCGAGATCGGGCAGATGAAGTTCGGCCCAGGCGTGGGCTGCTTCCTGCTCGGGGTGGTTGGGCATGGCGAAATGGCCGGAGACATAGCGTGCCGGCGTGCCGAGCAGCCGGGCGACCGTGACCATCACCTGCGAAAGGTCCTGGCACACGCCCCGTCCGAGCCGGAACGCGGTCGCAGCATCGGTCGCGCTGTGGGTGATGTCGGGGTCGAAGACCAGGCGCTCGTGGATCGCCTCCATCAGGAGATGGGCGCGGGTCAGCGGGTTGTCGTGGCCGAGGGTCCGGGCGAAGGCGGCGAGCGCGGGATCGGCCGTGGTGAGCGGGGTCGAGCGCAGGTAGACGCCCAGCGGCAGCGGATCCTCGCCGGCGCCGACCACGCCGGCGGTGTCGGTCGTCAGCACCTCGCCGGCAACCGCGATCGCCAGCTCCTCGATCGGGCCGTCGGCATAGAACATGTGGGCAAGATTGCCGTGGGCATCGGTGAAGCGCTTGATGGCGCCGTCGGCCTCGACATCGACCCGCCAGCGCAGGATGGCCTGGCTGTCACAGGCCCGCGGCGTGAGCCGGAGCACCTGGACAATGCCTGCCGCCGGCACCTCGTAACGGTACACCGTCCGGTGGTCGATCAGAAGCTGCATCCTTGCCCCGCGGTCAGAACAGATGCTGTTCGGCGATCGCGTCGCCAAGTGCGTTGTTGTCGGCAATGAACCCGAGCAGGAACTCGTGCAGCCCGCCCTGGAACAGCGTGTCGATCGTCTCCGCCTCCAGCCGCTTGAGCCCGGCAACCGCAAGTCGGTTGGCTGGCCCCTGTCGGCCCCGGTCGAGCGCGAGCCGGTCCAGATAGAAGACAGTGTCCTCGTAGCAGGCCGCGAGCGAGCGGGGCATCGGCTTCTTGAGGATGAGGAGGTCGGCCACCAGCCACGGCTTGATGGCATCCCTGTAGACCCAGCGATAGGCGGTGAGCGCCGAGACGGTGCGCAACAGGGTCGTCCACTGGAAATAGTCGAGGCTGCCGCCGACAGGCTCGGTGCGCGGCAGCAGGATATGGTATTTCTGGTCGAGCAGCCGCGCCGTGTTGTCGGCGCGCTCGAGCGAGGTGCCCAGCCGCATGAACCAGTAGGTCGACTCGCGCAGCTGGTTGCGATGTGCGGCCCCATCGAAGGCGAGCAGCGACTGCTTGACCGTCTCGACCAGGCGCATCAGCGTGATTGGCTCGGCCACAGTCGTGCCGAAGCGCTGGACTTCGATCCAGGCGCTGTTGATCGCTTCCCAGGTTTCGGCCGTGAGCGCGGTCCTGAGCGCGCGGGCGTTGGTCCGGGCGTGTTCGAGGCAGCAGCGGATCGAACTCGCATTGCCCGGGTCGACTGCGAGAAAGCGGGCCACCTCGCCGTCGGTGATCGGCCGCCCGGTCGCGCCGAACGCATCCGCTGCGCTCGCCGACTTGAGCGCGGCCTCCCAGGCGGTGCCTGCGCCGCCATGGGTCGCAGGGAGCGCGGCCAGCCTGACTGTTGCGCCGAGAAGCCGGCACAGATAGTCGGCCCGCTCGACATAGCGGCCAAGCCAGAAGAGGTTGGCGGCATTGCGCGAGAGCATCAGCCGGGCCCGCCTGCGCTGTCGCGCGGGCCGAGCACCCAGGTGTCCTTCGTGCCGCCGCCCTGGCTCGAGTTGACGACAAGGGAACCGGCCCGCATCGCGACCCGGGTGAGGCCGCCCGGAAGAACGGTGGAACCGCCAGCCCCGGTCAGGATGAACGGCCGCAGGTCGACATGGCGCGGGGCAATGCCGCTGTCGGTGAGCGTCGGGCAGGTGGAAAGCGCGAGCGTCGGCTGGGCGATGAACTTTGCCGGTGCCGCCTTCAGCTTGGCGCGGAAGGCTTCGATCTCGGCGGCGGTGGCGTGGGGGCCAACGAGCATGCCGTAGCCGCCCGAACCGTCCACTTCCTTCACCACCAGCTCGGGGAGGCGATCGAGCACTTCGGCGAGCGCGTCGGGCTCGCGGCAGCGCCAGGTCGGCACATTGGGGAGGATGGGGTCGCGGCCGGTGTAGAAGCGGACGATCTCGGGCATGTAGCTGTAGATCGCCTTGTCGTCGGCGACTCCGGTGCCGATAGCGTTGGCAAGGGTCAGGTTCCCGGCATGGCAGGCCCGCACCAGGCCCGGCACGCCCAGCACGGTGTCGGGGCGGAACACCAGCGGGTCGAGGAAGGCGTCGTCAACGCGGCGGTAGAGCACGTCGATCCGCGCCGGCCCTGCTGTCGTCCGCATGAAGAGCACATCGTCATGGACGAACAGGTCGGAGCCTTCGACGAGTTCGATCCCCATCTTGTCGGCGAGGAAGCTATGTTCGTAATAGGCGCTGTTGTGCAGCCCCGGGGTGAGGAGGGCCAGCGTCGGCTCGCCGCGGCAGCCGGGCGGCGCCACCGACCGGAGCGACGCGTAGAGCTGTTCGGGATAGGTCTCAACCGGCCGCACCCCGCCCTCGCCGGTCTCGCCGGTGATGAGCTCGGGCACGAGGCGGAGCATGACTTCCCGGTTCTCGAGCATGTAGGAGACACCCGAAGGCGTTCGGGCATTGTCCTCGAGCACCATGAATTCGCCCGGCCCGGTGCGCACGAGGTCGATCCCGGCTATGTGAACCCAGACGTCGCCTGCCGGCCGGAAGCCGACCTGCCCGATCGCAAACTGCGGGTTGGCGAGAATGAGGTCCTCGGGCACGAGGCCGGCGCGCAGGATCTCGCGGCTGCCATAGACATCGGCACAGAAGGCGTTGAGCGCTGCGACCCGCTGCTTCAGCCCTTCCTCGACCAGCGCCCATTCGGCTGAGGACAGGATGCGCGGAATGATGTCGAAGGGGATGAGACGCTCGTCGGCATCGGGGTCGCCGTAGACGGCGAAGGTGATGCCGATGCGGCGGAAGAACAGCTCGGCCTGGCGGCGGCGGGTTTCGAGAAGCTCCGGGGTCGAAGCAGCGAGCCAGGCGGCGACCAGCGCATAGGCCGCGCGGCATGCCGCAGGATCCACCGTTTCCGGATAGCCTCCGGTGCCGAACATTTCATCGAACGCAGCGCCCACGGGCGCCAGTTGTGCCGCGCCGGCGGACCCGACGCAACCCTCACCCGGCAGTGGCTGCCACGTGCCCCCGCCGCCGCAGCGCCCCGCCGACAAGGCCGAAGCCCGCGACCATCATCGCCCACGCGGCCGGTTCGGGCAGCGCTGGTCCTGTCCACCGAAAAGTACGCACTTCGACGAACGAGGAAGGGCTTGTGGTTGAGAGCTCAATTTCGGCGATGACCGAATCTCCCCCAACAGGCCCGAAGAAACTTCCCCAGCAATAAGCGTATTCAATTCTGGCATAGGGAGCAATACCACACTGATCTCTCAAAGCACTTCGAAAGTGAATAGTCAACACCCCAGAATCGCGAGTTTGCGTCAGGCGCGCACCTATGGAGTAACCAAGAAGGGGCCCTGCGCCATAACCAGAGTACACAAGAACACGCGAATTCCAGGATGTCTCACCAGAAACAAGATTGACAAGATCCCCAGTCATAAGATCAGTCCACCACATCCTCCATGGATCAGCATCTCCCGAATAATACTTTATCCACGACCAACCAGCGATAAATATAGTAGAATCGGCCTTGGCTTGCAAATTATCATTTGACGAAAGTCCACCGATTGTTATCTCAATAGTCTCATTATGGTTATAGGGTGGCACCCAATTTATTGTATGGACAGTTGCACCCAACGGCGACGCAGACGTCATTACTGAAAAGATCAGGAAAATTCGAATAAACAGACTGTTATATGCCATGGACATATACTCCTTGACTGCTCCCATCAGGAGATTAAACAAAGGTTGGGGATTGTCAAGTTGCAAGTATGTGGCGTGGTCCGCCCGCCGTCAGCTCCCGCGGCAATAATGAGCGGGCGTCCGCGTATGACGGGCGTTGGGTAATAACAGTCTTGGTGGTCTGAGCCCCGACATTCCTCCACCTAGGCTCAGGACCCGTTAAATCGCTTGTGTTTACGGCCACCCACTGATGGGGTGGACGCCCCCCGACGGCATCTTTGTGCCAAGGTGAGTCGTCGATGATCACCTGAGGGAGGCGTCCGTGAATGAGGTTAGCACGATTGGTCTGGATATCGCGAAGCATGTGTTTCACGTGCATGGTGCCGAT
>CALLWN010000280.1 GCA_938016505.1 uncultured Sphingomonadaceae bacterium | reverse complement strand
GTAGTCCCCTCGATGCTCATCGACCATCCGCACAGCACGGTCGCGAAACTCAGGCGAAAACTTGTTCCTTGTAGCGCTCATCACAGCTCCTTCTCACAAATAGGAGCCTCCGGAAAACCCGGGACGGTTCACCCCCCTGCGCGAACGAGGTCCAGCCTGTCCCCGGGCGTCCGGCCATACCAGAGGTTGAAGACCCCGATGCCCGAACTCTCCTCGTTCCAAACGAGCAAGTGATCGATCCGGGGGATGCAGGGGCTCGTCTTCACGAAATGGGAGACCGTCACGCGGTCCGTGCCTTCATTGCTGAGCCATTCCCAACCTGGGAACCACCTCATGTGCATCGGCGGCATGGAAAGATGAGGGTGTAGTGGCGTCACCGCGTTCGCGTGCTGGTCCCACAGCCCGGCCTTGTTGTGGGTTTCGGTGCAGGTGCCGGAACCGGGGCAACCGGGGCCGCCCTCGGTGATGGCGCGGTCCTTCGCCTGCACCATCACCGCCGGGGCGGCATCGACTGAAGTTGCGGAAAACAGCAGCGGCAATGCCGCCTTTTCGCCAGTCCGTTGCGCCCGACCTTCTGCCCGACGCAACCGAACCTAGCCGCCGGAAACCGAACAAGAATCATCCCAACATGTCAACACGCTAGTTCAAAGGGTTGGACCCTAGCTGCATCGCAGCATTGTCAAGATTTCCGACAGTTTGTCGCAGTTCATGTCCTCTGGGTCTCATGGGATCAGCAGCGCCGAGCCGGTGGTGGCCCGGGCTTCGAGATCGGCATGGCAGCGCGCCGCCTCGGCAAGAGGATAGCGCTGGCCGATGGTGATCCGCAGCTTCGGCCACATGGCAAACACCCTCGCTGTCCCGGCAGTGAAATCCTCGGGCGTCGCATAATAGTCGAAGAGGGTCGGCCGCGTGGTGAACAGGGACCCCTTCGTGGCGAGAAGCCCGAAATCGACCGGCCCCACCTTGCCCGAGGCATTGCCGAAGCTGACGAGAAGCCCGCGCTTCGCGAGGCTGTCGAGCGCTGCCTCGAAGGTCGCCCTGCCGACCCCGTCGAGCACGATCTCGGCACCCCTGCCGCCCGTGATCGCGCGAACTGTGCCCGGCATGTCGGAATAGGACAGGCTGTGGTGGGCGCCGGCCGCGCGGGCGAGCTCGGCCTTTGCCGGGCTGCTGGTGATGGCGATCACGGTGGCGCCGATTTCGGACAGCCAGCGGCACAGGAGGAGGCCGACTCCGCCAGCGGCCGCGGTCACCACCACATGGTCGCCAGCTCCGACCTTCGCGCAGCGCTCGACCAGGAACTCAACCGTGCAGGCCTTGAGCCAGGCGGCAGCGGCTTCCTCGTCAGCGATGCCGTCGGGAAGCTTCACCAGCCAGCGCGCGTCGAGCGTGCGGGCCTCGCAATAGGCGCCAGGGACCGCGCAGAAATAGACCACCCGATCGCCCGGGGCGACATGCGCCACGCCTTCCCCCACCGCTTCGACGATCCCTGCGGCTTCCACGCCGGGCACGGCGGGCAGCGTGGCAGGATAAACCCCGCTCCGGTGGTAGGTGTCGATGAAATTGACACCGATCGCGGTGTGGCGGACCAGCGCCTCGCCCGGGCCGGGTGCCGGAACGGCAAGCCGGACCTCCTCGAGCATTTCTGGGCCACCAGTGCTGCGGAACTGGATCGCGCGGATGTCCATCGGCATGTTTCTCCCTGAAGTGCCCTGCTTGTGGAAGCCTTGCCTCGCGATGGCAAGGAGGTAGGAGGGGAGGCGGGAGGAGCGAGCATGGATGGGCGTGACTTTGTGATCGTCGGCGCGGGCTCGGCTGGCTGTGCGCTTGCTGCGCGGCTTTCCGAGGATCCGGGCACGCGCGTTACCCTTCTCGAGGCCGGCGGCACCGACAGCTCGATGCTCATCAACATGCCGGCCGGAATCGCCCAGATCCTGCCGCCCGAGAATCGGTCCGAGCTGAACTGGGGCTATTGGACGGTGCCGCAGCGGAACCTCGACGGTCGGCGGCTGTTCTGGCCGAGGGGGAAGGCGCTGGGCGGCTCGTCTGCGATCAACGGCATGGTCTATATTCGCGGCCATGCGTCCGACTATGACCGCTGGGCCCAGATCGGCTGCACCGGCTGGGGCTTTGCCGACGTGCTGCCTTGGTTCCGCGCCGCCGAAGACAGCGACCGTGGCGCCTCCGAGTGGCACGGCACCGGCGGGCCGCTCGCCGTTACCCGGCGGATGCTCCCCCACCCCCTGAACGATGCTTTCATCGCGGCGGCGGTCGAAGCCGGGATTCCTGCGACCGATGATTTCAACGGGCCGCAGATGGAAGGTGCGGGCGCCTATGATTCGACCATCCGCGGCGGCCAGCGCTGCTCTGCGGCCCGCGCCTATCTGACCCCCGAGGTCCGCCGCCGGCCCAATCTCGAAATCCTGACCGGGGCGCTCGCCGAGCGCGTCCTGTTCGAGGGGCGCAGGGCGACAGGTGTCCGGGTCCGCCTGCCCGCCGCTGTCCGTGACATCGCCGCGCGCCGGGTCATTCTCGCCGGTGGCGCCATCAATTCGCCGCAGCTCCTCATGCTCTCAGGCGTCGGCCCGGCAGCGCATCTTGCCGCTCTCGGCATCCCGGTGGTGGCCGACCGGCGCGACGTGGGTGCCAACCTCCAGGATCATCTCGACATCATTGTCCAGTGGCGATGCCGGGAGCCCATCACCCTCAATGGCAACGCCAACCCGGTGACGAAGATCGTCTCGGCCCTGAAGTGGATCGTCGCCAAGACTGGAAACGCGAGCTACATGCCGACGGCCGTTGGCGCCTTTGTCTCGACGCGCGACGGGCTCGCTGCGCCCGACATCCAGATGCACTTCATGCCGGTGATGGGCAATGCCCACGGGGTGGGCGGAGTCCAGCCCGACCATGGCTACCAGGTGCATGTCTGCCAGCTGCGCCCCGAAAGCCGGGGCACGATCCGCCTCGCCTCGCCTGACCCGGCAGTGCACCCGCTCATCGACCCCAATTACCTCGACGCAGCGGAGGATCGGGAGACCCTGCTTGCCGGCATCGCGATTGCCCGGAAGATCGGCCGCCAGCCGGCGCTCGCCCGCTACAGTGCCGGCGAGGCCTGGCCCGGCGAGGCGGTCGAGGGCGACGCGCTTCTGGCGAAGGTCCGCGCCTGGGCCGAGACCATCTACCACCCGGTCGGCACCTGCCGGATGGGGGCGGATGCCGATGCCGTGTGCACGCCTGCGCTCCACGTGAACGGCGTGGAGGGGCTGATGGTCGTTGATGCCTCGGTCATGCCCTTCCTGGTCTCGGGCAACACCAACGCGCCGACCATCATGATCGCGGAGAAGACGGCGGCTGCCATCCGCGCCGGGCAGCGGGTGAAGGCGGCGGCATGACGCCCTTCACCATCCCCGTGAACGCAGCCGAGACAGAGTGGATCCGCGCCCGGGTCGAGGCGTGGCGGCCCTTCCCCGAGCCTGCCGGCCACGGCTGGGAGCATGGCGCCAACATGGGCTACATGGAGCGTCTTCGGGCGCATTGGCTGCACCGCTTCGACTGGCCGGCGGCGGTTGCGCACCTGAACCGGCTGCCGCACCTGCGGGTCCCGATCGAGGACGGCCCGACGCTTCACTGCGTGCACCTGCGCTCGTCGCGGCCCGAGGCGACCCCGCTCCTCATTGCCCACGGCTGGCCTGGGTCCATCCTCGAGTTCGATGCGCTCTACGAGCGGCTCGCCGAGCCTGAGGATCCGGGCGCGCCGGCCTTCCATGTCGTCGCGCCGTCGCTTCCCGGCTACGCCTGGTCCGATCCGCCGAAAGTCCCGATCGGGCCGCGCGCGGTTGCCGCGCTCTACGACCGGCTGATGGTGGCTCTGGGCTATGACCGCTACCTTTACCAGGGCGGCGACTGGGGCAGCGTGATCGGCGGCTGGCTCGGGCTCGATTCGGCGCGCCTCATCGGCCTCCACCTGAATGGCTATGGGCTGCGCTCCGCCGACATGGGCGCTGCGACCGAGGCGGAACGGGCGTGGCTCGGCTGGGCGCGCCGCATCCGCGCGACCGAGACCGGCTATCTCCAGCTCCAGGCGACCAAGCCGCAGTCGCTCGGCTTCGCCATGATGGACAGCCCCATGGGCGTGGCGGCCTGGCTGGCCGAGAAATATTGCGGCTGGTCGGACACCAAGGGCACGATCGTCGAGCCGCCCTTCCCGTTCGACACGCTTCTTGCCACCATCATGATCTATCTGACGACCCGCAGCTTCGCGACTGCGACCTGGCTCTACAGGGGCATGTTCCTCGAGGGCGGCTTCACCATCCCCGAGGGCCGCCGGATCGAGGTGCCGACCGGCGTCGCGGCATTTCCCCGCGATCTCCTCGCCTTCCCGCCGCGCACGATGGTCGAACGGGGCTACAATGTGGTCCATTGGACCGACATGCCGCGCGGCGGCCATTTCGCCGGGCTCGAGGAACCCGAACTGCTGCTTGCCGACCTGCGCAGCTTCGCGCGCAGCCTCGGGGCCTGAGCCGTCACCACGCGGGACGCACCTGTCGGCGCCGCGGCGATTGCCGCGCTGCTCATCGGCTCGAGCCTGCTCGCCTTCGGGCCGCTTCTGGTGCGGCTCGCCGATGTGGCGCCGGTCGCCTCGGCGTTCTGGCGCATGGCGCTCGCTGCACCCGTGCTCGTCGCCGTTGCGTTCTGGCGGGGGCCCGGTCGGCTGCGGGCACTGCCCTAGGGCCCCGGGCTTGCAGCCGGTGCCTTTTTTGCAGCCGACCTCACCGTGTGGCATCTCGGCATCGTGCGCACCAGCACGGCCAACGCGACCCTGTTCGCCAACACGACGGCCTTCATGCTCGCAGGCTGGAGCCTTCTGGTGCTTCGTGAACCGCCCAGGCTGGCCAGGCTCGGTCCTCTGGCACTGGCCGGCGTCGGCGCGCTCCTCCTCCTCGGCCAGTCTGCCGAGGCGTCGCCAGCGCACCTTGTCGGAGATCTGCTAAGTCTCGCCGCTGCCGCCTTCTATACCGGCTATCTGCTCGTCATCACGCGGATGCGGGGCCGGTTTCCGACCGTGACCGTCATCGCGCTTTCGACCCTCGCCTCGGCCCTCCTGCTGCTTCCGGCAGCTCAGGCGACCGGAGGCGCCTTCTGGCCGGCCGACTGGCGCCCGGTCGCTGGTCTTGCCGTCTCGAGCCAGCTTGCCGGGCAGGGCCTCATGGTGTTCGCCTCCGGACGGCTGCCGGCATCGGTGCTGGCGGTCGGGCTCCTTGTTCAGCCCCTGGTCTCGGCGGCTGCCGGGATGCTGGTGTTCGGCGAACGGCTGTCGTGGCTCGAGCTCGCCGGGGCGGCGCTGATCCTGGCGGCACTCGCGCTCATCAGGCGGTGACGGGGCCCGCCGGAAGGCCGGCGCCGGCTACCAGAGGCTTTCAGTGCGAGCCGAGACATTGATGTAGAGGAAGTCGCGCGGAACCCCGCTGCTTTTGACTGCGGTCACCCCGTGGTAGCTTGTGTTGCAGCAGGGGAAGAACACGGCGAGATTCTCCCGGGGCTTCAGGGTTGCCACGATCTCGACATCCTCGGGCCGGGGATGGCGCGGCGCATCGGTGATCGGGCCGGGTCGCTTCGCCTTGAAGATGAGGAGATCGCCGCCGTCGAGCCCGGTCGCCTCGGCATCACTGAAATAGACGATGAGCGAGCACAGGCGGTTGGGACGGTCGCAGTGCGGTGGCTTGGCATAACCGCCGAGCGAGCGGGTGA
>CALLWN010000279.1 GCA_938016505.1 uncultured Sphingomonadaceae bacterium | reverse complement strand
ACAGGTCCGGTGCGAGGCCGATCGTTGCCTGTGTCACGAGGCCGGCGCGGGCAGCCGGGCGGGTCGGGCCGGGCAGTTCCGGCGGACTTGCCGGTGGGCCAGGCGCGACCGGTGCGTCTGCCTTCGCGCTGCCGGGCGCTGACGTGGCGCCCGCGGCTGGCGGCGGCAGCGGCGCAGGGCCGGGCGGGAGCGCTGGCACCTCTTCGAGAAACTCGGGCAGGATCGACGTCGGCGCACCGGCGGGCGCGGTCGCCGCCGGCTCCCGCCCGGTCGGCGGTTCGACCGTCGCGTCCTGGGCGCGTGCCGCCGCCGGAAGCGCGAGCAGCAGCAGGAACCAGCGGTTTGCCTTGATGCGCACACCAGACCTATAGCGGCCACGATGCCGACGGGAAGAGCCGCAGCGCCAGGTGCAACCGAGATCGCGCGCCGGCCCATCATGCTCGTCGGGATGATGGGCTCGGGCAAGAGCTCGATCGGCAAGCGCCTGGCAGCCGCGCTCGACCTCCCCTTCGTCGACAGCGACGCCGAGATCGAGGCTGCCGCGCGCATGTCCATCTCGGAGATCTTCCGCCAGTTCGGCGAAGCCCATTTCCGTGATGGCGAGCGCCGCGTGATCGCCCGGCTGCTCGATGGCAGCCGCCGGGTGATTGCGACCGGCGGCGGGGCCTTCGTCGACCCCGAGACCCGCGCGCTCGCCCTCGCCCGGGCGTGGGTTGTCTGGCTCGACACCGATGTCGACACGCTGGTCGCCAGGGTCGGCCGGCGCAGCCACCGCCCGCTCCTCGAAGGCAGGGATCCGCGCGCCGTCCTTGCCGAACTGCAGCAGCGCCGGGCGCCTGCCTATGCCGAGGCCCATTTCCGCCTCACCACCGGCAGCGGCCCTCATGAGGAGGCGGTCGCCGCCATCGTCGCCGCGCTCGCGCGGGCGAGCCAGCCGGCGTGATCGACGTCCCCGTCGAGCTCGGCGAAGGCGCCTATCTGGTCAGCGTCGGCGCCGGGCTGCTGGCCGAGGCGGGCGCCCGGGTCAGGGCGCTCGCGCCCGCGGTCCGCCGGGTGCCGGTCGTCACCGACACGACGGTCGCCGGCCTGCACCTCTCCGCGCTCCTCGCCGGGCTCGCTGCCGCCGGGGTCGAGGGCCTCCCCATCACCGTTCCGGCCGGGGAGGGCGCGAAATCCTTCCCCGAACTCGTCCGGCTGGCCGATGCGCTTCTTGCAACCGGCGTCTCGCGAAGCGGCCTCGTCGTCGCGCTCGGCGGCGGCGTGGTCGGCGATCTCGCCGGCTTCGCGGCTGCCATCGTCAAGCGCGGCATCCCGTTCGTCCAGGTGCCCACCACGCTGCTCGCCATGGTCGACTCCTCGGTCGGCGGGAAGACGGGCATCAACACCGCCGCCGGCAAGAACCTCGTCGGCGCCTTCCACCAGCCGGTCGCGGTCTGGGCCGACACCGCGACACTCGCCACGCTCGCCGCCCGCGACCGCCGCGCCGGCTATGCCGAGATCGTGAAATATGGCCTCCTCGGTGATGCGGCGTTTTTCGCCTGGCTCGAGAAGAATGGCGCCTCTGCCCTTGCCGGCGAAGATGCTGCGCTCACCCACGCGATTGCAACCAGCGTGCGCGCCAAGGCTGCGATCGTCGCCCGCGACCCGCAGGAGCGCCACGACATTCGCGCGCTCCTCAACCTCGGCCACACCTTCGGCCATGCGCTCGAGGCCGAATGCGGCTATTCGGGCCGCCTCCTCCATGGTGAGGCGGTAGCGATTGGCATGGCCCAGGCCTTCCGCTTCTCCGCGCGCGAGGGGCTTTGCCCGCCCGAGGATGCGCTGCGGGTCGAGTCCCATCTCGCGGACGTCGGGCTTCCGGTCCGGCTGCCGCTCCCGGCCGATCGGCTCATCGGCCACATGCTCCACGACAAGCAGAAGACCGAGGCCGGGCTTCCCTTCATCCTGGTGCGTGGTATCGGCCGGGCCTTCGTCGCCCACGGCGTCCCGCTTGACCGGGTGCAAGCCTTTCTCGAAGCCGAAGCCGCCTAGCGGGCGATCCCGAGCGTCTCGCGCAGCGCACGGAGCGCGAGCGCGGCCGAGACCGCCTCGGCGGCCTTGCCGATCCGCGCCAGCGCCTGCGCTTGCGTCTCGACCGTCAGGATCCCGTTGCCGATGGCGAGTCCATCGAGCGCCAGCGCCATCAGGCCGCGCGCGCTCTCATTCGCCACCACCTCGAAATGGTAGGTCTCGCCGCGGATGATGCAGCCCAGCGCCACATAGGCATCGAACCGCCCGGTCTCGGCGGCGAGCGCGATCGCCGGCGGAATCTCGAGTGCGCCCGGCACCTCGACGAGGGCATGGGCATGCCCGGCGGCCTCGATCGCCGCGCGTGCCGCTGCAAGCTGCGCTTCGTGGATGTGGGCATAGAAGCCCGCCGCCACGATCAGCACCTGCGCCATGCCTGCCCCCTTTCTGCCGCTTCAGTCGATTCGCCGCTCGGCGACCACCTCGAGCCCGTAGCCGGAGAGCCCGACGAAACTGCGGTGGGCGTTCGAGAGCAGCTCGATCTCGGTCACGCCGAGGTCGACCAGAATCTGCGCGCCGATCCCATAGTCGCGCTGCTCCATTGGCTCGCGCGCGCCGGCCTCGCGCGCCGCGATCATGCGCGACAGCCGGTCGGGCCGGTTGTCGCGGATCACGACCACGATCCCCGCGCCAGCCTCGCCGATGATCTCCATCGCGCGCTGCAGGGCGCCGGTGCGCGGGCCCTCCTCGCCGAGAATGTCGGCGAAGGGGGAGAGCACGTGCATCCGCACAAGCGTCGGCCGCGACGGATCGACCCGGCCCTTCTGGAGCACCAGATGCTCGGCATATTCGGCCTTGTTGATGTAGGTCTTGACGGTCCACTCCCCGCCATGGCGCGAGACCAGCCGGGTTTCGGCAACGCAGGCGACGAGATTGTCGTGTCGTCGCCGGTAGGCGATGAGGTCGCGGATCGTCCCGATCTTGAGGCCATGGGCGCGGGCGAAGGGCATGAGGTCGGCCAGCCGCGCCATCGTGCCATCGTCGTTCATGATCTCGCAGATCACGCCCGAGGGGTTGAGCCCGGCAAGCCTTGCGATGTCGACCGAAGCCTCGGTGTGCCCGGCGCGCACCAGCGTGCCGCCGTCGCGCGCAACCAGCGGGAAGACATGGCCGGGCGAGACCAGCGCCTCGGGCCCCTGCGCCGCATCGATCGCAACCGCAATGGTCCGCGCCCGGTCGGCGGCGGAAATGCCGGTCGAAACGCCCTCTCTCGCCTCGATCGAGACGGTGAAGGCGGTTTCGTGGCGGCTGCCATTGGCCTGCGCCATCATCGGCAACCCGAGCTGCTCGACGCGGGCCCGGGTCAGCGCAAGGCAGATGAGCCCGCGGCCGTGGCGGGCCATGAAGTTGATGGCATCAGGGGTCGCCATCTGCGCCGGGATCACGAGATCCCCCTCATTCTCCCGGTCCTCGTCGTCGACGAGGATGAACATGCGGCCGTTGCGCGCCTCGTCGATGATGGTCTCGATTCCGACCAGCGGCGAGGCGGCTTGCGCCTCGAGGAACGCCTCGAGCTTGGCAAGCGTGCCGGCGGTCGGGTTCCAGTCGGCGCTGTCGAGCGCGCGCAGGCTGTTGGGATGGAGCCCGGCGGCTCGCGCAACCGCTGCCCGGCTCATGCCGGTGCGGGCGACATGGTCGCGGATGCGGTCGAGGATCGCGATCGCCATGCAATGCCCCTCTCACATTCAGATGTGATAGTCAAGTCGCGAAATCACATCCGCATGTCGAGCATTCGCTTCAGGTAGCGCGCCAATATGTCGATCTCGAGATTGACCGGCTCCCCCACTGCAAGTTCGCCCAGCGTGGTCCAGCGCGCAGTGTGCGGGATGATGTTGAGGTCGAACAGGCAGGCGTCGCCGGTGTCACGGACCGCGTTGACCGTGAGCGAAACGCCGTCGACCGCAATCGAGCCCTTCTCGGCGATCGCCCCGGCAAGCGCCTGCGGCGCTGCAACCGTCAGGCCGAGGCTGCCGTCGCGCACCGTCCGGGAGACCAGCTGCCCGACGCCATCGACATGGCCGGTCACGATGTGGCCGCCGAGCTCGTCGCCGACCCGGAGCGACCGCTCGAGGTTGAGCCGCCGCCCGGCCGCCCACATGCCGGGCGCGGTGCGTGCCCGGGTCTCGGCCGAGACATCGACGCGGAATCGGCTGGCCTCCTTCGCCGTGACGGTCAGGCAGACGCC
>CALLWN010000278.1 GCA_938016505.1 uncultured Sphingomonadaceae bacterium | reverse complement strand
AGCACCGAGCCGCGGAAGATGTTGCCGCCGCCCTGCTGTGTCACGTCCATGAAGCCCTGCGCCAGCACACCGGTCATCTCGGTCCGGGTGATGAAGTTGATGACCCCGCCCACGGCGTCGGTCCCGTAGATGGCCGAGGCGCCATCCTTCAGAACCTCGATCCGCTCGACCGCGAACAGCGGGATCTGGTTCACGTCGACAATGCCGCCATTGAGCCCATGGGCCGGCACCCGCCTGCCGTTCAGAAGCACCAGCGTTGCCGCCGACCCCTGGTTCCTGAGATTGGCGGACGAGGCGCCGTTGTTGCCCCGCGCCTGGCCCGAGACCACATCCGCGTTCGAGGCGAGATTGTCGAGCCCGTTGCCGTTGGCCGTGAGCAGCGCGATCAGCTGCTCGGGGCTGTTGACGCTTTCGCGCCTGAGATCCCTCACATCGAGGATCTGCAGCGGCAGCGCGCTGTCGGTCGGCGACTGGCGGATGCGCGAGCCGGTGACGATGATCGTGTCGCTTGCACTGCCGCCGTCGGCCTGCGGCGCCGGCTGGGCAAGCGCCGGTGGCGCCACCGCCGCTGCCAGAAGTGCAAGCTTCAGGGTGAGCCTCTGCGCCATGTCCCGTCCCCCACCAGATCTGCTGCAAGCTGAACCGGAAAACGGGCGCGCGGGAAGACGGAACCATCCGGTTCCGGCCTGCCGTTCACCAGCTTTTCGCGCCCTGTTGCGCGGCTGCCGCAGTCTGGCAGGCCCGCCGTGTCACGCCCGCGCGGTCCGCCGCGGCGCTTTGAGCCTGAACGCCACCAGCAGGAACGCCGCGCCCGCCATCCCGGCCGCCACCACGAACGGCGCGCCCGGCAGCCGAAACCAGGGCTCTGTGCCCGAGACATGGGCAAAGATCTGCGAATAGAGCGGTGGCGCCACGATGATTGTCACACTCGAAATGGCATTGAGCGCGCCCTGCAGCTCTCCTTGGGCATCGGCCGCCGTCATCGCGGTCGCAAGCGCCTGCAGCGACGCCGGTCCAAGTGCGCCGAGCGAGCC
Organism: uncultured Sphingomonadaceae bacterium; assembly: GCA_938016505.1. GTDB lineage: Bacteria > Pseudomonadota > Alphaproteobacteria > Sphingomonadales > Sphingomonadaceae > Thermaurantiacus. Next base: position 8,127 of record CALLWN010000278.1, on the reverse strand, counting down.
CACGAGGATCCCGGCAAACAGCAGCCCCGGCGCATCGGCCAGCGCATAGCAGGCCAGCGCGAGCGTCCCGGCCAGAAGCCCCGCGCGCAAGGTGCGCGCCTCGCCGAACCGGACCACCGCGCGGCGCACCACCACCCCGTTCACCAGCACCGAAAGCAGGCCGACAACGCCGAGCGAAAGTCCCACCTCCTGCGGGGTCCAGCCGTAGCGATACTGGGTGTAATAGGGCCAGATGCTGTGCTGCGCCTGGATCGCCATCCACCACAGGAAATGCACGGTCGCAAGCACAGCGAGCGGCCCGCCCAGCCGCGCGATCCGGCGGAAGGTCGCAAACGGGTTGGCCCGCGCCAGCGCAAACGGCCGCCGAAGCCCCGGCCCGAGGCTCTCGGGCAGCACGAACCAGCCAAGCACGAAATTGCCAAGGCACGCCGCCGAGGCGGCCAGGAACGGCAGCCGCGGGTCGGCAGCGCCCAGCAGCCCGCCAAGCGCTGGTCCTGCCATGAACCCCAGCCCAAAGGCCACCCCCACCAGCCCGAAATTCTGCGCCCGCCTCTCGGGCGGAGTCACGTCGGCGATATAGGCATAGGCAGTCGAATAGCTCGCGCCGGTCGCGCCCGAGAGGATCCGGCTCAGCAGGAAGACGACAAGGCTCGGGGCGAGCGCTGCGATCAGGAACGCGACCGCATGGCCGGCCGTCGAGAGCAGCAGCACCGGCCGCCGGCCGTAGCGGTCGGAAAGGCCGCCAAGCACGGGCGAGGCAAGAAACTGGGAAATGGCGAAGCTCATGACGAGCCAGCCGCCAATCGCCGACGCTTCGGAAAGCGACACCCCGGCAAGCGTCATCACCAGGTTGGGCAACACCGGGATGACCAGCCCGAACGAGAGCGTGTCGATCCACACAAGGAGCACGATGAAGGCAAGCGCCCGCCGGCTGGCGGGCGGGGCAGGGGGAGCCGTCGCGCCCTCGGGCGGGGTCAAGCGCCGTCGCCGAGCTTGCCGTGCAACCGCTCGAAGCCCTTGATGTCGCCATCGGCGAGAAGCCGTGCCTGCTCCTGCCAGCGGTCCCGCGCCGGCCGGCCCTGGAACTGGCCGAGGCGGGCGTCGAGCGCGGCGAGCCCGGCCTCGTCCAGGTCCGCGATCTGGCGAAAGCGGGTGATCCCGAGCTCGCCGAGCAGCGCCGCGAGCTTCGGCCCCACCCCCTTGATCCGGCGCAGGTCGTCGGGCGGCCCGTCGGCAGGGGCGATGGCGAGCGCCGGCGGGTCCCGCCGGGCAGCATCCGGTGCCGCCGCCGGCGCCGCCACTGGCGCCGCCACGGGCGCTGCCGTTGGCGCCGCCACGGGCGCGGCCCGCGGCTCGGGCGGCGGCACCCTGACAAGCTTCCGCCGCCGCGCCGGAATCACGACGAACACCACCACCGCCGCCAGGAAGACGATGATGGCAAAGCCGAGAAGAAGCGCCTGGTCGACCGTCATGCCCGCCTGCCTAGGAGCGCCTCCGCCAGAGCGTCAATGCGCCGCGTGTCGCGGGCCCCGTCCCGCTTCGCCGTCAGGTCGTGCGCTGGGCCCGGTCCTGCTGGTTGGTCGCCCGGATCGCCTGGCCGATCATCTCCCAGTCGGCCGCATCGAGCCTCGTGAACTGGCTGAAATTGCCCGCCGACACCAGCCACTGGCCGCCATCGATCGCGATGATCTCGCCGGTCAGATATTCGCATTCGTCCGCCATCAGGAACAGCGCCAGCTGGGCGAGCTCGAAATGGTCGCCCAGCCGCCGCAGCGGAATGTCGTCCGCGCCGGTCCCGCCGCCGAGCTTGGCGGCGAGCGGCGCCGGCATCAGCCGCTCCCACGCCCCCTTGGTCGGGAAGGGCCCCGGCGCGATCGCGTTCGCCCGGATGCCCTTGGGGCCCCACTCCACTGCAAGACTCCGGGTCATCGCGGCAACGCCCGCCTTCGACATCGCCGACGGCACGGTGAAGGCCGAGCCGTTCCACACCCAGGTCGTCACGATCGAGAGAATGTTCCCCCTGTGCCCCCCGGCGATCCAGCGCCTGCCCGCCGCCACCGTCGTGTTGAAGGTGCCGTGCGCCACGATCGAGGCAATGGCGTTGAACGCATTGGCGGAGAGATCCTCGGTCCGGCTGATGAAATTGCCCGCCGCATTGTTGACGAGCCCGGTCAGCGGCTTCTCGTCGAAGATCGCCTGCATCGCCTCGTCGATCTGGCCGGCGTTCCTGATGTCGACCGCCATTGGCGTCACCGTGCCGCCGGTCGCTTCGCGCATCTCGGCTGCGGCCTCCTCCAGCACCTGGCCGCGCCGGCCCCAGATCACCACTTCGGCCCCATGGGCGGCGAAGGCCTCCGCCATCGAACGCCCCAGCCCGGTTCCGCCGCCCGTCACCAGGATCCTGTGGCCGGCGAGAAGATCCGGCCGGAACATGGATTTCGCCATCGTCGCTCTCCCTTCGCTGCGCTGCCGCTGCTAGGCGGTCGCAGACGGCCGGTTCAACTATCGAAAGTCACGCGCGCGCAATGCCGGAGGAGCCGAGGGAGGTCGACGCACGGGGCCTGCGCTGCCCCATCCCGGCGCTGCGGCTTGCGCGCGCCGTGCGCGAGAGCGGTCCCGGCCGCTACCGCCTCCTCGCCGATGATCCGGCCGCTGCCGCCGACATCCCTGCGCTTGCCGCCGAACGCGGCTGGGCCCTGCGCGCCACCGGCTCCGGCTGGTTCGAGGTCGAGGCTGGCCCTCGAGGCTGGCCCTGACGCCCCCCGGCCCGCCCCTCAGGCCGCGCTGCGGTAGCTGCCGTCGCGGATCGCCCGCCACCAGGGCTCGTTGGCGAGATACCAGGCAACCGTCCTCGCGAAGCCGGTCGCGAAGTCGTGCGCCGGCGCATAGCCCAGTTCGGCCATCGCCTTGCCGCAGTCGATCGCGTAGCGCCGGTCGTGCCCTGGCCGGTCGGTCACGAAGCGCTTGAGGCTCGCAGTCGGCAGCCCGTGCGCCGCCGGCGCATCGGGGAATCGCGTCGCCAGCCCCGGGTCGGCGGCGAAGGCGTCGTCAACCGTGCGGCACAGCGTGTCGATGACGGCAAGGTTGGGCAGCTCCGCCCCGCCGCCGATATTGTAGGTCTCGCCCGGCCGGCCCCGGTCGATCACCGCCATGATCCCCCGGCAATGGTCCTCGACATGGAGCCAGTCGCGCACCTGCATGCCGTCGCCGTAGATGGGGAGCGTGCGCCCCTCGAGCGCGTTCAGGAGAAACAGCGGGATCAGCTTCTCCGGGAACTGGAACGGCCCATAGTTGTTCGAGCAGTTCGAGGTGGTGGTCTCAAGCCCATAGGTGTGGTGATAGGCCCGCACCAGGTGGTCGGAGGCCGCCTTCGAGGCCGAATAGGGCGAGTTCGGCGCATAGGGCGTCGTCTCGCGGAACGGCGGGTCGTCGGGCGCGAGCGTGCCATAGACCTCGTCGGTCGAGATGTGATGGAACCGGTGCGGCCGGCGGCTCTCGCCGAGCCAGGCCCGCCGCGCTGCCTTCAGCAGCGTGTGGGTGCCGAGGATGTTGGTCTCGATGAAGGCGTCGGGCCCGCTGATCGAGCGGTCGACATGGCTCTCGGCGGCGAAATGGACGATCGTGTCCACCTCGCGGCTGGCGATCAGCGTATCCACAAGGCCCCCGTCGCGGATGTCGCCCACCACCAGCTCCGCCTTCACATTGGCGAGGTTGGCGCGGTTCCCGGCATAGGTCAGGGCATCGAGCACCGTGATCCGGTCCTCCGGCCGCTCGCGCGCCCATAGGTGAACGAAATTGGCGCCGATGAAGCCGGCGCCGCCAGTCACGAGAAGGGATCGCATCGTCCGGTCCTTTGTCAGCCCCTGGTTCAGCGCACCTCGGTGCAGGCGTCGCCTGCCACCCGCAGCCGGTCGCAGAAGGCGCGCGGCGCAACGCCCTCGCCGAGCCGTGCCCTCACCCGCCACAGCATCCGCTCGGCGTCCCCGGTCCGGCTGATCTGGGGCGAGACGCCCTTGAGCTCGGGATGGCGCGCGGCGAGGTCCGCAAAGGCGCGGCGCGCCGCCGCCTCCGACGAGAAGGCCCCAAGCTGCACCGTGCCGCCGCCCCCGCCAGCCGTGGCCGGAACTGCCGCCGCTCCCGCTGCCGCCGCTGCCGGCACCGCCGGTTTTTCCGGTGCTGAAGCCGGCGCTGTCGGCGGTGGCTCGGGCGTGCGACGGCTCGGCCGCGCTGGCCCTCCCGAAGGCTCGGGCTCCGGCCAGTCCGAGACTTCAGGCGGGCCAAGAAGGTCCGTCGGCGGCCCGGGCGAGACCTCGGCTCCGGCCGGCCCGGGCGGCACCGGCTCCTCGGGCAGGCGCGCCGCGTCGATCCGGCCGTCGGGCGCCTGGCCTTCGCCGACGGGGAACATGAGCTGGCCCTGACCCTCGACCGGGGTCCCCTCGACACCCGGTCCTTCGGCCGGCAGTCGCCACGGCCCCGGCGAGGTGACGAGCGGCACCTCGCCATCGGCAGGAATGTCGGCAGGCCCGTCCGCCCTGTCGGACACGAGCCACAGCCCCGCCGCCACGATCCCCACCAGCGCGAGCAGCGCCACCAGGAGCCCGAGCAGCGTCCGCCGGCCGATGAGTGTCGCCTCGGCCTCGTCCGGGTCGGCCTCCTCGAGCCAGGGCGCGCGGCCGTCGCTGCCGTCGCTGCGCCCGCGCGCCTCGCGCCGGGGCGAGGGTGACCGCGCCATCTCAGCGCAGCTCCTCGGCCGCAGTCACGCCCATGATCGAGAGCCCGGCGCGCAGCACATGGCCGCAGCCCCGCGCCAGCGCGAGCCGCGCCGACGCAAGGTCCGGGTCATCCACCAGGATCCTGAGCGCGGGGTCGTCGTTGCCGCGGTTCCACAGCGCGTGGAAGGCGCTGGCAAGATCGTGCAGGTAGAAGGCCACCCGGTGCGGCTCGCGCGCTGCTGCTGCCTGCTCCACCACCCGCGGCCACTGCGCCATGATCTTGATGAGGCCCCGCTCGGCCTCGTCGAGCCGGTCGAGCGGCGCAGCCTCCGCCAGCGCCAGCCCCTCGGCCCTTCGCTCGACCGAACGGATCCGGGCGTGGGCATAGTGCACGTAGAAGACCGGGTTCTCGCGCGACTGCTCCACCGCCCTCACATAGTCGAAGTCGAGCGGGCTCTCCGGCCGCTTGGTCAGCATCATGAAGCGGGTCACATCGGGCCCCACCTCCTCGACCACGTCGGCAAGCGTCACGAAATTGCCGGCCCGCTTCGACATCCGCACCGGCTCGCCGCCGCGGAAGATCCGGACCATCTGCACCAGCTTCACGTCGAACGGCACCTCGCCCCCGGTGAGCGCTGCAACCGCCGCCTCGATCCGCTTGACCGTTCCGCTGTGGTCCGCGCCCCAGATGTCGATGAGCGCCGATGACCGTGCCGCCTTCTCGGCATGATAGGCCATGTCGGCGCCGAAATAGGTCCAGCTCCCATCCGACTTGCGGATCGGCCGGTCGACATCGTCGCCGAACGCAGTCGAGCGGAACAGCGGCAGCACCACCGGCTCCCAGTCCTCCATCAGCTCGCCCTTGGGTGGCGGCAGCGTGCCGTCATAGACAAGCCCTGCAGCCCGCAGCCGGGCCTCGGCCGCGGCTGGCGCGCCGCGGGCGTGAAGCTCGGCCTCGGAGGTGAAGATGTCGTGGCGGATCCCCAGCGTCGCCAGGTCGGCGCGGATCAGGTCCATCATCGCCGCCACCGCCCGCCCCCGGAACAGCGGCAGCCACTCGGCTTCCGGGCTTGCGCGAAACCGGTCGCCGAACTCGGCCGCAAGCGCCTCGCCCACCGGCACCAGATAATCGCCGGGGTAGAGCCCATCCGGGATCGCCCCGATCGCATCGCCCAGCGCCTGCCGGTAGCGCAGGTGGACCGACCGGGCGAGCGTGTCGACCTGCGCGCCAGCGTCGTTCACATAATATTCCCGGGTCACCCGGTGCCCGGCAAATTCCAGAAGGTTGGCAAGCGCATCGCCCACCACCGCGCCCCGGCAATGGCCAACATGCATCGGCCCCGTCGGGTTGGCCGAGACATATTCGACATTGACCGGAAGCCCCGCCGCCCGCGTCGGCACCCGGCCGTAGCTGTCGCCGGCGGCGAGCACCGCGCGCAGCTGCGCCTCCCAGGCCGCCGGCGCCAGAACCAGGTTCAGAAAGCCCGGCCCCGCCACCTCGGCCCGTTCGACCTGGGGGGCCCGCGCCAGCGTCATGGCAAGCAGGCTCGCAAGCTGGCGCGGCGGCATGCCCGCCGCCTTCGCCAGCGCAAGCGCAGCGTTGGTCGCGAGGTCGCCGTGGGCCGGGTCGCGCGGCGGCTCGATGACCGGCGTGACCCCATGGCCCGGGGCAAGCGTGCCATCGGTCTCGAGTGCTGCCACCGCCTCGGCGACCAGCGCGCCCACCTCCTCGAAAATGCTCGCCATTCAGACTCCGTTCCGGCCCGACGCGTTAGCCGCTGCACCGCGACGTGCCAACCGCATCCAACCGCTGTCGCTTGGCAGCCGGCTCTTCGGCGGCTAGGGCGCGGGTGCGATCGCGGCAGAGGCGAGGCGCCACCCCGAAGGAGCGAACGCATGAAGATCCATAACTTCGTGGCAAATGTCGCGGCGAGCGCGACCGTCATGGCGCAGCTCGCGCCGGTTGGCACGCTCATGATGGCTGCACCGGCCGCGGCCCAGTCCAGCCGCGTCGAGATCCAGTGCTATTCGCAGCCGGGCCAGCAGAACAGCTGCGCGCTTCCGCCCGGCACCCGGTCGGTCACCTTCATGGGCCCGGACCGGTCGGGGCGCTGCCGCGAAGGCCAGACCTGGCGCAAGCGCGGGCAGAGCCTGTGGGTCGCCGACGGCTGCGGCGGAGTGTTCGAGGCTGCAGTCTACGGCGGTGGCTCCGGCTCGGGCTGGGGCGGCTCCGGCGGCAACTGGGGCAGCGGCTACGCCGGCGAGATCACCTGCCGCAGCATCAACAACCGCGAGGAGCGCTGCCGGGTCAACACTGGCGGCCGGGTCCAGCTGGTCCGCCAGATCTCCAACGCGGCCTGCATCGAGGGCCAGACCTGGCGCTACGACCGCAATGCCATCTGGGTACGCAACGGCTGTCAGGCCGTCTTCGCCTATGGCAATGCCGTCGGCGGCGGCTCCGGCGGCGGCTGGGGCGGCTCCGGCGGCAGCTGGGGCGGCTCCGGCGGCAGCTGGGGCAGCGGCTACGCCGGCGAGATCCGATGCCGCAGCGACAGGAACCGCTACAACCGCTGTTCCGTCTCGACCGAGGGCCGGGTCCAGATCATCGAACGGCTCTCCAACGCGAGCTGCACCCAGGGCCGCAGCTGGGGCTATGATTCCGGCGGCATCTGGGTGAACCATGGCTGCGAGGCGCGCTTTGCCTACGGCCGTGGCAGCTATCAGCCGCAATATGGCAGCAGCGGCGGCAGCAGCAACAGCGGCGGCGATGGGTCTGCGGTCGCAGCCGGCCTCCTCGGTGCCGGCCTCGCCGCCGGCCTCATCGCCATCCTCAATTCCCGCGGAGGCAAGCATGACGCGAGCCGCCCGAACGCCTCCCTCCAGGCCGACTACGGCCTGTTTCCGGCCAGCGCCCAGGCCGAGGCCAGGGCCTGCATGGCCGAAGGCGCTCGCCAGCTCGGCGCCACGGGGGCAACGTCGGTCCGCCTCGACCGGGTCGTCTCGACCGAGACGCGCGGCGCGGGCTGGCATCTCGTCACCGATGTCACCGGCAGATGGCCCAACGAGACCACCCGGCTCCGCCTCGACTGCACGGCAACCGACCAGCGCGTGACCAGCTTCGACGTCGCCGCGCTCTGATCGCCAAAAACCTCGGCCGCGCTTGAGGTTGGTGCTTCATGACCCCATATCGGGTGCCGATGCAGGAAAGGACCCAAGATGGGCAAGAAGAAGGATGACGTGAAACTGGTTCCGGCAGTGCCGGGGCCGCGCGCGCTCGACATCGGCATTCCCGAACGCGAGCTCGCCGCCATCACCCAAGGCCTCGCCCGGCTGCTGGCCGATACCTATACCCTCTACCTCAAGACCCACAACTACCACTGGAACGTGACCGGGCCGCAGTTCAACACGCTCCACA
>CALLWN010000277.1 GCA_938016505.1 uncultured Sphingomonadaceae bacterium | reverse complement strand
CTGACCGATGACAGACTGCCACTTGCCGACCTGCTGGCGAAAGCTGGAGACGGTGACTTCCTACGCAGCGTCGCCGAGGCGGCGCTGCAGATGCTGATGGAGGCCGACGTGGAGGGCCTGATCGGCGCCGGGCGGCACGAGCGCACCGGCGAGCGCCTGAACTGGCGCAACGGCTTCCGCGACCGCACGCTGGACACCCGCCTCGGCGCCCTGCAGCTGCGCATCCCGAAGCTGCGCCAGGGCAGCTACTTCCCGCCCTTCCTCGAGCCCAGGAAGACCTCCGAGAAGGCTCTGGTGGCGGTGATCCAGGAAGCCTGGATCGGCGGGGTCTCGACGCGGCGCGTTGACGACCTGGTGCAGGCCATGGGGGCTGACGGGGATCTCGAAGTCCACCGTCTCGAAGCTGTGCAAGGACATCGACGAGCGGGTCGGCGCCTTCCTCGACCGGCCGTTGTCCGGCGAATGGCCGTATCTGTGGCTCGATGCCACCTCCCTGCGCCAGCGTGAGGGCGGGCGCATCGTCTCTGTCGCGGCGATAATCGCTGTCGCCTGCGATGCCGAGGGACGGCGCGAGATCGTCGGCCTGCACATCGGTCCCTCCGAGGCGGAGACGTTCTGGGCAACCTTCCTCAAGAGCCTGTTGAAGCGCGGGCTCAAGGGCGTGAAGCTCGTCGTCTCCGATGCCCATGAGGGGCTGAAGGCGGCGATCGCCCGCTTGCTCGGGGCGACATGGCAACGCTGCCGCGTGCATTGGATGAGGAACGCGCTCGCCCATGTCGGCAAGGCCCAGCAGTCCATGGCCTCGGCCGCGCTGCGCTAGGCGTTCCTGCAGCCCGACCAGGCGGGCGCCCGGCAGACCTGGCGCCACGTCGCCGACCAGCTCCGTCCCCGCTGGCCGAAGCTCGGCAAGCTGATGGACGACAGCGAGGACGACGTGCTGGTCTACATGGCGTTCGCGGCGCAGCACAGGACCAAGCTGCACTCGGTGAACACGCTCGAGCGGCTCAACAAGGAGGTGAAGCGCCGCGCCGACGTGGTCGGCATCTTTCCCTCCGAGGCCTCCATCATCCGCCTGATCGGCGCCGTCCTTCTCGAGGCCAATGACGAATGGCAGATGCAGCATCGCTACATGCGCGTCGAGGCCATGGGCGAGATGCTCAACTCGCCGAACACCAAGGAAACCCTACAACTGGACACCTCCAGAAACCCCTCGCTCTGCTGCCGTTCGGCTGATTCACTGACGTGGAATGGCGCGAGGGAAGGCGATGGTCGGGCAGCCTGGGTTCTTCGATGTGGAGGAGCGTCTGCGCGAATTGTCGGCCAACAGCGATGACCTCGAGCGGATCGCTGCGCTGGTCGATTTCACCATGTTCCGCGCGGAGCTGGAGCGGGCGGTGCCGCGCGCCGACGGCACGAAGGGCGGCCGGCCCGCCTTCGATCACGTGCTGATGTTCAAGATCCTGCTGCTGCAGGCGATGCACGGGCTGTCCGATGAGCGCTGCGAGTACCTCATCAAGGACCGCCTGTCGTTCATTCGATTCCTCGGCCTGGGGCTGGCCGATCCGGTGCCGGACGCCAACACGATCTGGGCGTTCCGCGAGGCGTTGAAGCGTGCCGGTGCGGTCGACCGGCTGTTCGCGCAGTTCGACGCCACGCTGCGCGCCGCCGGCTATCTGGCGATGGGCGAGCAGATCGTGGACGCGACCATCGTCGCAGCACACAGGCAGCGCAACACCGAGGCGGAGCGGGCAGCGATCAAGGCCGGGCAGATCCCGGACGGCAGGGCCGAGAAGCCCGCGAAGCTGCGCCAGAAGGACCGCGACGCGCGGTGGACGGTGAAGTTCTCCAAGGCCCGCCCGCGCGAGGATGGCGCGCCGCAGGTCGATCTCGCCGTTCTGGCCTTCGGCTACAAGAACTACGTCGCGATCGACCGTCGGCATGGGCTGATCCGCGGCTGGACCGCAAGCCATGCCGCGGCCCATGACGGTGCGCGGCTGGCGGAGGTGGTCGATGCCGCCAACACCGCCGGCGATGTCTGGGCCGACACCGCCTACCGCTCGGCGAAGAACGAGGCGTGGCTGGCCGAACGCGGCCTGATCTCACGCATCCACCGCAAGAAGCCGCCAGGCCGGCCGATGGCGGCGCGGACGCGGCGGGCCAATGCGCGCAAGTCGGCCGTGCGCTCGGCCGTCGAGCACCTCTTTGCCCGGCAGAAGGGGCCGATGGCGCTGGTCGTCCGCACCATCGGCATCGCCCGGGCAAGGGTGAAGATCGGCCTCGCCAATCTCGCCTACAATATGAAGCGGTTCGTCTGGCTTAGCAGCAAGGCCGCGCCAGCATAGCAATCCGACCGGCAGGCCAGCGACGCCCCCGCCGTCGTGGCCCCCTCGCCAGGACCACGCACCTCGAAACCCTCCCGCTGCCGCCGCAGCAGCCTCATACCACCCTCATCAGCCAAAGCATTGAGGTTTCTGGAGGTGTCCAACTTCCACACAAAGCCGCTTGAGCCGTGGCCATCTCAAGCCCATCAGCATGTTCCAACACATTGACGGACTTGACCACTGCATCATGCAGCGCCAGTCCCGCGAAGCGCATGAACGACAGCCGGTCGCGCAGCTGGTACTCGGTATGCCCGTCCGGAGACCGAAGGTCGGCCGGAGGCCACAGCGTGTAGAGCGCCTGCAGCACCAGGACGCGAGCCTTCAAGCAACGCCCGCAGGGCGGTGAACATCAGCACCGCGTCCCAGGGCGGCCGGCCGCTGCGGCTGCGATCCGCCCGCGGCAGCGCCGCCTCGAGCGCCGCGCGCAACGCCTCGAACTCCGCCACGGCGCGCAGCCGTTCCAGCGGGTCGCCCGAGGCCGACAGCCAGCGCAGACGCTCCTCCGCGTCAGGCAACGCCGCCTGTCCCGCCATGCCGCGCCTCCGCCGTCACCACCGGCAGCGAATCAGATCAGACCGCGTCGGGATTAGAGGTTTTCGAGGGGTCCGATCAATGAGAGCCGGCAACCTGTGATTGTACATCTTTTTAAAGATTATGACCTGACCCGGAGTTTTTCCTCTGACCTGCCTCCTTCCTGATCCCGCGATTTGGATGAGAGTCCGTCATCCAGGGAGACGGACGTGGAGAGGAGCGGGTTCAACGAGGGGCAGATCATCGGCGTGCAGCGGGCGCGGCAGGGCGGGAGTCCGACGGCGGGGG
>CALLWN010000276.1 GCA_938016505.1 uncultured Sphingomonadaceae bacterium | reverse complement strand
GTGGAGGACGTCGGAAACCTTGGCGACCCGCTCGTTGCGGATTTCCGAGATATGGACGAGGCCGTCGCGCGAGCCCATGAAGTTCACGAAGGCGCCGAAATCGGGCATGCCGACCACCTTGCCGGTGTAGATCTTGCCCACCTCGGGCTCGGCGATGATGCCCATGATCCAGTCGCGCGCGGCCTGGATCTTGTCGAGGTCGGCGCTCGCGATCCTGACGGTGCCGTCATCCTCGATGTCGACCTTGGCGCCGGTGGTGGCCACGATCTCGCGGATGACCTTGCCGCCGGTGCCGATGATGTCGCGGATCTTGTCCTTGGGGACCGTCAGCGTCTCGATGCGCGGCGCATGGGTGGAGAGCTCCTGGCGCACGCTGCTGATCGCCTTGGCCATCTCGCCCAGAATGTGGGCGCGGCCCTCCTTCGCCTGGGCGAGCGCGACGCGCATGATCTCCTCGGTGATCCCGGCGATCTTGATGTCCATCTGGAGCGAGGTCACGCCTTCCGACGTGCCCGCCACCTTGAAGTCCATGTCGCCAAGATGGTCCTCGTCGCCGAGGATGTCGGAGATGACGGCAAAGTCCTCGCCATCGAGGATGAGGCCCATGGCGATGCCGGCGACCGGCCGCTTGAGCGGCACGCCGGCATCCATGAGCGCGAGTGACCCGCCGCATACCGTCGCCATCGAGGAGGAGCCGTTGCTCTCGGTGATGTCGGAGAGCACCCGGATGGTGTAGGGGAACTCCTCCTTCGACGGCAGCAGCGGGTGGATTGCGCGCCAGGCGAGCTTGCCATGGCCGATCTCGCGCCGGCCAGGCGCTCCGAACCGGCCGACCTCGCCCACCGAATAGGGCGGGAAATTGTAGTGGAGCATGAAGCGCTCGTACTTCAGCCCGTCGAGACCATCGATCATCTGCTCGCTGTCGGCGGTGCCGAGCGTGGTGGTGACGATCGCCTGGGTTTCGCCGCGGGTGAAGAGCGCGGAGCCGTGGGCGCGCGGCAGGAAGCCGACCATGCAGTCGATCGGGCGCACCGTCCTGGTGTCGCGGCCGTCGATCCGCGTGCCTTGCTTCAGGATCGCAGTGCGGACGATCTCGGCCTCGAGGCTTTTCACCAGCTTCATGGCCTTCATCTGCTTCGCCGGCTCGGCATCGGCGAACAGCGCCTTCGCCCTGTCGCGGGCCGCGGCCAGCGCAGTCTGCCGGTCCTGCTTGCCCGTGAGCCGGTAGGCAGCGGCGATGTCGGCGCCGATGGCCTCGCGCAGGGTCGCGAGCATGGTTGCGGCCGTCTCGTCGGGCTTGAGTTCCCACGGCTCCTTCGCGGCCTGCTCGGCGAGATCGACGATGAGGCCGATGACCGGCTGGATCGACCGGTGGCCGAACATGACCGCGCCGAGCATCTCCTCCTCGGACAGCTCCTTCGCTTCGGATTCGACCATCATGACCGCAGGCGCGGTGCCGGCAACGACGAGATCGAGCCGGCCCTCGGCGAGCTCCGCCTTCGGCGGGTTCAGCTGATATTCGCCATCGCGGAAGCCGACGCGGGCCGCGCCGATCGGGCCCATGAAGGGCACGCCCGAAAGCGTGAGCGCGGCAGATGCCGCGATCATGGCGACGATGTCGGCCTCATTCTCGCCATCATAGGAGAGGACCTGGGCGATCACGTTGATCTCGTTGTAGAAGCCCTCCGGGAAGAGGGGGCGGATCGGTCGGTCGATCAGGCGCGAGGTCAGCGTCTCATGCTCGGTTGCGCCGCGCTCTCGCTTGAAGAAGCCGCCCGGGATCCGGCCGGCGGCGGAGAATTTCTCCTGATAGTGCACGGTGAGCGGAAAGAAGTCCTGGCCTTCCTTCACGCTGCGGGCTGCCGTGACCGCGCACAGCACGACGGTCTCGCCATAGGTTGCAAGAACGGCGCCATCGGCCTGGCGGGCGACGCGCCCGGTTTCGAGGGTGAGCGTGCGCCCGCCCCACTGGATCGATTTCCTGACGATATTGAACATTGGCTCTCTTTTCATCCTGCCCCCGGCCGGATTGCCGAGAGCGTCTTCACGAGGCACGCCGCGCGCCGGCCACGATGGACGGGCGGGGTCATGCGAAAACGGCCTCCCGGGGCGGGAGGCCGTGGCGCCGGGCTACTTCCTGAGCCCCAGCTTGGCGATGAGCGCCTGGTAGCGCTCGACATCGGTTCGCTTCAGATAGTCGAGCAGCGACCTGCGCTTGTTGACGAGCATGAGGAGGCCGCGCCGGGAGTGATTGTCCTTGGCGTGGACCTTGAAATGCTCGGTGAGGTTGGCGATCCGCTCGGTCAGGATCGCGATCTGGACTTCCGGGCTGCCGGTATCGGTGGCGCCGCGGGCATTGTCTGCGATGAGCGCCTGCTTGCGCTCGGCCGTGATCGACATCGGGTTTCTCCTACAGGTTCAGCCCCCGGACGACACGGATGTCGCCGTGCGAAACCTCGACCAGCGCAACCGGAACAGACCCGAGGGTTGCGAGGTGGAGGCCGGGTTTCGCGCCGGGGTCCGCAATGCGCCGCCCGGCCTTGAGGTGGGCTGCGTCTGCGGGGGTGACCGCCAGAACCGGGATGTCGTCCAGTCCGGCGGTGAGCGGCAACAGGGCCTGTTCTGCGAACGGCCCATGCACGAGTTCGATGGCCTTGTCCAGTGGAACGGCCTGCGCCTCGGTGAAGGGGCCGGCGGCGGTGCGCCGCAGCATGCGGACGTGGCCGACGGTGCCGAGGGCCTGGGCGATGTCGCGCGCGAGGCTTCGCACATAGGTACCGCTGGAACAGTGCACCTCGAGCGTCGCGCTGTCGCCGGTCGCCTCGACGAGGATGAGGCGATGGATGACGAGGTCGCGTTCGGCAAGCGCCACGGCCTCTCCGGCACGGGCGCGGGCGTAGGCGCGCGCCCCATCGACCTTCAGCGCCGAGAAGGCGGGCGGGCGCTGGCGGATGGCGCCGGTGAAGCGCGGCAGGATGGCGGCAATGGCCGCAGCCGCGGGGCGGACCGGGCTTTGCGCGACGATGTCGCCTTCGGCATCGTCGGTCTCGGTCGCGATGCCGAAGACGATGGTGAAGAGGTAGGTCTTGGGGCCGTTGAGCAGGTGGCCGGCAAGCTTGGTGGCCTCGCCGATGGCGATGGGAAGCACCCCCGAGGCCAGCGGATCGAGGGTGCCGCCGTGCCCCACCTTCGGCATGCCATGGCCCCCTTCGCGCAGCGCGCGCTTCAGCCGGGCGACGATGCCCGCGCTGGTGGGGCCGACCGGCTTGTCGACGACGAGCCAGCCGTGAAGGCCGGTCACGGCCGCGCGGGCACCAGCACCAGCTCGAGCGGCGTTGCCGCCGGGCCATCGGCCAGCACGCGGTTGACCGAGTCGGTCACATAGGCGAGCTGGCCATCCGGGCCATCGACGCGGACCGAGATCGCGTAGGTGCGGCCGGGCAGGATCCGCGCCGGATCGTAGGCGAGGAAAAAGTGCAGCGGCACCTGGTTGCCGACGGTGGTGATGGCGGTCGACGCGATCTCCTCGGCGGGCGCATCCACCCGCGAGACATCGGCCAGCAGCACCCTGGCGCGGGTGCCCTCGGGAAGGGCCATGCGGTCGCGCTTGTCGAGCGTGCCCCAGATGATGCCGGGGGTGGGCGCCTGCGGCCGCCGCGGGCAGGTCATCGCGGCGGTCCGGCCCGCAGTCACCGTCAGTGCCTCGGGGGCGACCGCGATCGTGATCTCGCCGGTGACGTAGGTCGAAGGCTTGCCTGCCGCCCGGAAGGCAACGGCATCGAGCGAGCCGTTGAGGAGCTCGAGCGTGCCGGCCGCCCGGTCCTCCCGGATCTCCATGAGACGGCCATTGGGGCAGACATAGGCAGGCAGGGCTGGAAGCATCACGACCTCGCTCGGCGGCGGGGCGGGAGTGGCGGATCGCGTGGCCGCGCCGTCCTGCGCGCAGCCCGCGACCGTCATCACCAAGGTGGCGGCAACGATGCCGGCCTTCAGACTGTTCAATGCGCGTCTCCCCAATTGCGTCCCCGCCCGACCTCGACCCCGAGCGGGACGGCGAGATCGAGCGCGGGTCGATGGGCCTGCTCCATGACCGACAGGATGATGTCAACCGCAAGGGGCGCTTCGGCCTCCGGCGCCTCGAACAGCAGCTCGTCATGGACCTGGAGGAGCATGCGCGTGCCGTGGAGGCCGGCGGCGGCGAGCGCAGGCCCCATGCGCACCATGGCGCGCTTGATGATGTCGGCGGCAGTGCCCTGGATGGGGGCGTTGATGGCGGCCCGCTCGGCGTTGCCGCGCTCGGCCTGGGATTTCGAGCGGATGGCGGGCAGGTGGATCCGCCGGCCGAACAGGGTGGTGACGAAGCCGTCGGCGCGGGCGCGCTCGCGGGTCTCGGCCATGTAGCGCTGGATGCCCGGGAAGCGTTCGAAATAGGTCTCGATGAAACGCTGCGCCTCGTCGCGCGGGATCCCCATGCGCTGGGCGAGCCCGAAGGCGGACACGCCGTAGATGATCGAGAAATTGACCGTCTTGGCGCTGGCGCGCGCCTCGCGCGGGACCGGCTCGCCCTCGGGGATGCCGAACAGCTGGCGCGCGGTCAGTGCGTGGATGTCGGCGCCCTCGGCATAGGCGGCCCTGAGCTCCGGGACATCGGCGACATGCGCCATGAGACGAAGCTCGATCTGGTTGTAGTCGGCCGAGAGCAGGACATGGCCCGGTGCTGCGACGAAGGCACGCCGGATCCGCCGGCCGGTTTCGGTGCGCACCGGGATGTTCTGGAGATTGGGGTCGGTTGAGGCCATCCGGCCGGTCGAGGTGCCGGCAAGCGAGAAACTGGTGTGGACCCGGCCCGTTGCCGGGTTGATGCTGGCCTGGAGCGCCTCGGTGTAGGTGGAGCGGAGCTTCTGCACCTCGCGCCAGTCGAGGATCCTGCGGGCGATCTCGGCGCCCTCGACCTCGGCGAGGCGTTCGAGTTCGGTCACATCGGTCGACCACTGGCCCGACTTGCCCTTCTTGCCTCCGGGCAGGCCGAGCTTGCCGAACAGGATCTCGCCGATCTGCTTGGGGCTGCCGAGGACGAACGGCTGGCCGGCGAGCGCGTGGACCTCTGCCTCGAGCCGCTCCATCTCGCCGGCGAACTCGGCGGAAAGGCGCTTCAGTTCGACCCCGTCGACCAGGACGCCGGCCCGCTCCATCGCCGCCACGACCGGCACGACCGGCCGGTCGCACCATTCATAGGCCCTCGTCACCCGCTCGCGCCACAGCCGGTGTTTCAGCGCCTGCCACAGCCGCAGCGTCACGTCGGCATCCTCGGCGGCATAGGCCGTTGCCCGGTCGAGCGGGACGTCGGCGAAGCTGCCCCTGCCCGCGACGTCGCGGAAGGCGAGCGGCACATGGCCGAAATGGCGTTCGCAAAGCTCGTCCATGCCATGGCCGTGGAGCCCGCCGGCAAGCGCGTAGGACAGGAGCATCGTGTCGTCGAACGGGGCGATGGCGATGCCGTGCGCTGCCATCACCACCATGTCATACTTGAGATTGTGGCCG
>CALLWN010000275.1 GCA_938016505.1 uncultured Sphingomonadaceae bacterium | reverse complement strand
CTCGATCTCGATCGCGCCCTCGCCGACGACGGGCTCCTTGTACTGGCTGATCTGGTAGCCGGCGGGCAGGTCGGCATAGAAATAATTCTTGCGGTCGAAGCGGGAGCGCCGGTTGATCGTGCAGCCAAGGGCAAGGCCGGTGCGGACCGCCTGGCGGACGCATTCGCCATTGAGCACCGGGAGCATGCCGGGCATCGCGGCATCAACGAGGCTGACCTGGCTGTTGGGCTCGCCGCCGAAGGCGGTCGGCGCCCCGGAGAAGAGCTTGGAGTTGGAGATGACCTGGGCATGGACCTCGAGCCCGATGACGACCTCGAAGGGACCGGTGGAGCCGTTGACCAGATAGGGGGAAGCCATGGGCCGCTTGTGGCGGGGCGGGCAGGCGTTTTCAAGCCGATGGGTGGCACCGGGGCTGCGCGGTCGCTAGAGCTGGCGGGCGGCTCCGCCCATGAGTGACCTGACCCCCATCGGCCGCGTTTGGCGCCTGCTCAGCTCGCCGGCGCTGTCCGCCTTCGCGGTGAAGGGCGCCAACGCCGCGAGCGCCTTCCTCGCTGCGGTTCTGCTCGCCCGACTGTCCGGCGCGGAGGTTGTCGGCAACTATGCGCTGGCAACTGCAACGGCGACGCTGGTCGGGATCGGGGCAGTCGCGGGCCTTGACCAAGTGCTGGTGCGGGCTGTGGCAGGGGATCTCAAGGTCGGGCTGTCGGGCCGGGCGCGTGGCACGTTCGACCGGGTCGTCGGCGCGGTCGGGCGCAACAGCGTGGGGCTTGTCCTCCTGTTCCTCGGACTGGTCCTGGCAGGCGCGGTTGCCGAGCCGCTCGGGGGGGACCGGATGGCCTTTCTCGCTGCCGTTCCGGGCGTCGCAGCAGCCGCCTTCTTCCGGCTGGGGCTGGGCGCGGTCCGCGCGGCCGGACGGCCGCTCGCCGCCCAGGCAGTCGAGGCCCTGCCGAGCCTTCTCCTCCTCCTGGTCCTTGCCGGGCTGTGGCTGGCCCGCAACCCGCCGACTGCACCCATCGCCGTGCTCCTCTTCTATGGCGGCTGGGCGGTGGCAGCGCTGGCGGCATTCACGGTCGTCAATCATGATCGCCGCGCTTGGGCGGCAGCCGAGCCGGTCGATCTCCGCCCGCTCCAGATCGCGGGACTTCCCCTGATGGCCGCGGGCATGCTCCAGGCCTTCGGCGACTGGTTCGCGCTGGCGGCGGTCGGCCGCGAGGTTGGCGCTGCCGAGGCCGGGGCGTTCCGGATCGTCGCCCAGATCATGCTCCTGTTCGGGATGCTGGTGGCAGTGTCGGAAGGGTGGATCGCAGCGCGGGTGGCAAGCGATCTCAGGGTGGGAGATGCGGCGGCAGCGTGGCGGCGCCATCGGCGCGCGACGATGACCACGGCCGCAATGGCGAGCCCGGTTCTTGCCGTCACCATCCTCGCGCCGGGCTGGATCCTTGGCACCCTTTTCGGGCCCGAGTTCACCGTCGCGGCAACGGCGCTTGTCATCATGGCGTTCGGCCAGCTTGCCAATGTCAGCTTCGGGCCGAACGGCACGATGCTGACGATGAGCGGCCATGGTCAGCGCGTGCTCATCATCACCGCGGCGACGACCGCAATGCTGGTGATCCTCGCCTTTCTCCTCTTGCCGCGCTTCGGGCTCGAGGGCGCTGCGGGGGCCTACACCGGAGCGCTGCTGCTGCGGAAGGTGCTGATGGCGATCGCCGCGCGGCGCGCGATCCGCTAGGGGCCGGTCAGCGCCACCAGGGCTGCGGCGGCGGGATCGCCGGTGCGCGCCGCTCGATCGCGAGCGCTGCATCGAACACGCTGGCCTCGTCGAGTGGCCTGCCGATGAGCTGGAGCCCGAGCGGCAGCCCGGCCGAGTCGGTTCCGGCCGGCACCGACATGGCGGGAAGCCCGGCGAGCGACGAAGGCACGGTGAAGATGTCATTGAGATACATGGCAATCGGGTCTGCCGTGCGGGCGCCGAGCGGAAATGCACCGGTGGGGGCAGTGGGCGTGAGGAGCAGGTCGCAGGACGCAAACGCGTCTGCGAAATCCCGGGCGATCAGCGCGCGCACCTTCTGCGCCTTCAGATAATAGGCGTCATAGTAGCCGGCGGACAGCACATAGGTGCCGATCATGATGCGCCGCCGGACCTCGGGCCCGAAGCCGGCAGCGCGGGTCGCCTCGTACATGTCGGCGAGCGCGCCGCCCTCGGGCACGACCCTGAGCCCGAACCTGACCCCATCGTAGCGGGCGAGGTTGGAGGAGGCTTCGGCGGGGGCGACGATATAGTAGGTGGGGAGCGCCTGTGCGGTGTGGGGCAGGCTCACCTCGACGATCTCGGCACCGGCGTCGCGCAGCCAGTCCGCCCCCTGCTGCCACAGCGCGTCGAGCCCCGGGTCCATGCCCTCCACGCGGTATTCGCGGGGGATGCCGATGCGCCTGCCGCGGAGGTCGCCCGAGAGGCTTGCGCTCCAGGCCGGAACCGGCGCATCGAGCGAGGTCGAATCCTTCGGGTCGAAGCCGGCCATCACCTCGAGCATCAGGGCGCAATCGGTCACGCTGCGCGCCAGCACGCCGGCCTGGTCAAGCGAGGAGGCAAAGGCGATGATGCCCCAGCGCGAGCAGCGGCCGTAGGTCGGCTTGATGCCGGCGACGCCGCAGAAGGCGGCGGGCTGGCGGATCGAGCCGCCGGTGTCGGTGCCGGTGGCCGCTGCGACCACGCGAGCGGCAACAGCCGCGGACGAGCCGCCCGACGAGCCGCCGGGCACGAGCGGGTCTGCCGAGCCCGCCGCGCGCACCGGCGAAACGACCGGGCCGAAGGCGGAGGTCTCGTTCGACGAGCCCATGGCGAACTCGTCGAGGTTGAGCTTGCCAAGCGAGATGGCGCCGGCATCGCGCAGCCGGGCCGTGACCGTGCTCTCGTAGGTGGGGGTGAAGCCGTCGAGGATCCGGCTTGCGGCAGTGGTGCGCACGCCCCGCGTTGCGAACAGGTCCTTGATGGCGATGGGGATCCCGGCGAGCGGGCCGGCGCTGCCGGCGGCCAGCGCTGCATCGGCGGCATGGGCGGCGTCGAGCGCTGCCCCGAATCCTTCGGTGATGAAGAGGTTCAGGGGCCGCGCGGCCTCGGCTGCCGCGACATGGGCGCCGACCAGTTCGGCCGCCGAGAAGGCGCGGACGCGCAAGCCCGCCTGCATCTCGGCAAGGGACAGGGCCGTGAGGTCGGTCATTCGATGACCTTGGGAACGGCGAAGAAGCCGTGCGCTGCAGCCGGCGCGTTGGCGAGGATGTCGGTCTGGATATTCCCGTCGGTCACGGCATCGTCCCGCCAGGCCCGCCTGACGGGGATCACCATGTCGAGCGGCGCGACGCCTTCGGTGTCGACCGCCTGAAGCTGGTCGATCCAGCCGAGGATCCGGTTGAGTTCATGTGCCAGCGGTGCGACCTCCGCGTCGGCAAGGCGGATGCGGGCAAGCTTCGCCACCCGCACCACCATCGTCTCGTCAACTGCCATGCCGGGCGCCTAGCAGGGGCATGGGACCCCGGCAACGGCGCTGCCGGGAGGTCAGGGCCCGGTCTCGAGCGAGCGGCCGAACAGCGCGCGGAGCATCGGTCCGACCTTGGCGAAGCGGCCGCGCATGGCCTGCCACAGGGTCTGGCCGAGGCCATAGAGCCACTGCACCGGCCAGAGCGCGGGATAGTGGGCCGCGTAGAAGCGCAGCCGCGACCGCAGCATCCAGTATTCGGCCCTGGGCGAGCGTTCCGCCCGGGTCGGCGCCGAGCCGATGGTCCCGCCGTGGCGGTGATAGACGGTTGCGGCCCGGGCGTAGCCGAAGCGGAAGCGGCCCTTCGCCCGGGTCGCCCAGTCGATCTCCTCATAGTAGAGGAAATAGTGCTCGGACATCTCGCCAACCGTTTCCCACAGCGCCCGCGAGATGGCGAGCGATGCGCCGGTCACGAAGCCGGTCTCATCGACCACCTGCTTCGAATTGACTGGCCCCCTTGCGGGCCTGCCATTGTCGATGAGCCTGCCGTTGCCGGTGACGACGGAGAAGCGTGCGCCGTTGCGGGCCTGGATGATGTCTGGCCAGTGATAGTAGCAGACGGTCGTGCCGGCCATGCCGATCCGCGGGTCGGCGGCGAAGGTGCCGATGAGGGCCTCGACTGCCCCGGGCGCAACGATTGCGTCGTTGTTCACATACCAGATGAGGTCGATGCGCGGGTCCGAGAGAAGATAGCGGGTGCCGAGATTGTTGCCGCCGGCAAAGCCGAGATTCGCGTCCGATTCGAGGAGGGTGAGGCGCGGCGCCGCGGCGCCGGCGCGGATCCGGGTTGCCGGCCCGGCCGGCACGAGGGCCACGGGCTTGGCAACCGGCGGGGTCGTCAGCCGGGCGAGCGGGCCGTCGGGCGCGACATGGGGCAGCTCACCGCTGGCCCAGCGGCGCAGCCGGTCGAGCGAATCGTCGCCCGAGCCGTTGTCGACCGCCACGATCCGCACCTCGGGTGGCAGGCGGAGCAGGGATTCGAGGCATTCGATCGTGAAGCCTGGCTGGCGGTAGTTCACGATGACGATGCCGAGCCGGGCCGGGTCACGGATGTCGCGCGGTGCCAGAAGGGGTTGCGGCAGAACCAGCGGTGGCAGTGGCGGTCGCGGCGGCAGCACGGTCTGGTCGGCCATGGCGGCGGCCTATGGCCGCTGGCCCCGGCGGGCGCAACCGCAGGCCCTGCGGGGGCACCGGCCATGCCGGGGCGCGACCGGGCGCGTCAGAGCATCGCGGTATCTGCCGGAAGGTCGAGCAGCACCCGACCGGCGAGCTCGAAGGTCGCCCCCTGGACCATGATGTGCTGGGTCATCGCATGGGCGTCGCGGAACCGCCGCTGGAGCGGGCTTTCAAGGTAGAGCGCAGCGCCGCCGCCGAGGTCGTAGCAGGTGCGGGTGATGTCGGCCGCGGTTCGGGTCATGTGGGTGGCGGCAAGCCGCAGCCGGGCCCGTGTCTTGAGGCGGATGCCGCCGCCGAGCGCCTCGTCCCACGCCAGCCTGATCGTCTGGAGCACGCCGGCGCGCGCCGCCATCCACGCCGCCTCGGCGCGGGCAAGATCGGCCTGGACCGTTGCCCGTTCGGCCGCCGAGCGCGCGCCCGACCTGCGACCCCGGACGGCCTCCTGCACTGCATCGAGCGCGGCGCGGGCGTTGCCGCTCGCAACGCCTGCGATGCCGAGCGCGAGCAGGCCGAAGGGGGGGAAGCGGTAGAGCGTGCCGGGCGCGTTCGGCACATCGTCGATGAGGGAGACGCTGCGGTCGGCGGGCACCTCGACATCGGCTGCCACCATGTCACCCGAGCCGGTGCCCTTGAGCCCGGCGGCGTGCCAGGTGTCGAGCAGCGCAACGTCGCGCCGCGGCATCAGCATCATCCGGTGGCGGGGGCGGCCATCCTCGCCCATGACCGGGGCGTCACCCTCCATCAGGATGGCGCCGCCGACGAGCCAGTGACAGTTGGCCGACCCCGATGCCCAGGACCAGCGCCCGGAGACACGGTAGTGGCCGTTCACCCGGACTGCCCGGCCGAGCGGCGCGAACACCCCGCCAGTGATGACATCGGGGGGGCCGAGCACGGCCTCGGCATGGTGGCGCGGCAGATAGGCGGCAACGAGCGCGGTCGTCGCCCCGATCATGAGGCACCAGCCGGCCGAGGCATCGCCCTCGGCCACGGCTTCCAGCACGTCGAACATCTGGTCGGGCGGAAGCTCGTGGCCGGCCAGGCTCTTCGGGATGGCGAGGCGGAACAGGCCGGCCCCGGCGAGGCTGGCGGCAAGGTCGGCGGGAAGACGGCGGGCGTCCTCGATCTCGGCGGCACGGGCGGCGAGCGTGGGCGCGAGATCGCGCGCGGCGGAGAGCAGGTTCACAGCTTCCAGATCCCGGCAAGATTGTTCTTCTGCATGTCGGATGATCCTCCAACGATCGGCATGCCGAGCAGGTCGCGCACGTGGCGCTCCATCTCGTAGGCGTCGGACAGGGCATAGGCGCCCATCACCTGCTGGCAGGCCAGCGCGATCTCGACACCCGTGTCGGCGATGAACAGCTTGGCCATGGCCGTTTCGGCAGCGCAGGGGCGGCCGGCGCTGGCGAGCTGGGCGGCGTGGTAGAGCATGTGGCGGCAGGCGGCGAGCCTGGTGCGCGCAGTGACGAGCTTGTGGCGGATCGCCTGGTGCTGGCTGATCGGGCGGCCGAACTGATGGCGCTGCTGGGCGTAGCTCCAGGCCTCGGCAAGTGCCGCGCGGGCGATGCCGTAGGCGACGGCGGAGATCTCGATCTTCTCGACATCAAGGGCGCGCCCGGCGAGCTGCTCCCAGCCGCGGTTCCACATCGCCTCGCCGCCGACGATCGCCGAGAGAGGCAGGCGCACACCATCGAAATGGACATCCTGGCTCTTGGTGTAGCGCAGGTTCGCATGTTCGATCCCGTGCATCGAGATGCCGGGTGTGTCGGTCGGGATGAGGAGGAAGGAGAGGTTGCGGTGGCGGGCCTCGGCCGGGCCGGAGCGGACCAGGCAGTAGATGACATCGGCCCAGTCGGCCCCGGTGCACCAGCGCTTGGCGCCGGTCACGATGATGGTGTCGCCGTCGCGCTCGGCCCGCGTCGTCACGCTGGCGAGATCGCCGCCGACATCGGGCTCGGACAGGCCATAGGCAAAGAAGGCCTCGCCGCGGGCGAGCCGTGGGAGCCATTCGGCCTTCTGCTCGGGCGAGCCGTTCTCGGCGAGGTTCATGCCGCCGTAGAAGGCGGTGTGGATGTAGGGCCCGGCGAGGAAGGGGCCGGCCTGGGCGAGCTCCTCGATGACGGCGACGGCAGCGACGAGATCCTGCCCGGCCCCGCCCCATTGCTCGGGCACGGTCAGCGCAGTGAGGCCGAGCGCGTTGAACCGGGCATAGACGTCGCGCGGCCAGGCGTGGGCCCGGTCCCACGCCTTGCGGGCCTCGGGTGGCGCCTGCTCGGCGACGAAGCGCGCCACCTGGGCGCGGATCTCGGCGACATGGCCTGGCTCGTCGAGCGGGGTCATTCGCCAGTCAACCGCGGCGCGCGCTTCTCGCGCATGGCAGCGACCGCCTCGGCACGGTCGGCCGCCATGTTCGAGAGCATCTCGTGGGCGAGGCTCGAGTCCATCATCTGGGCCACCAGCGCCTTGAGCGGCTGGTTGGTGACGGTCTTGGTCCACCTGACCGCCCATCGCGGGTTGGCGAGGATCCTGCCGGCGATGTCCGCGACCTTCGCGTCCAGTTCGCCGGCCGGCACGGCATGGTTGATGAGGCCGATGCGGGCGGCCTCGGCCGCAGTCAGCATGTCGCCGGTCATCAGATATTCCCTGGCCCGGGCGAACCCGACGAGCTGGGGCCAGATGACCGCGCCGCCATCGCCGGCGACCAGCCCGACCTTGACGTGCGGATCGCCGATGACGGCGCGCTCGTCGGCGACGATGATATCGCACAGGAGCGCGACGGTGGCACCCAGCCCCGCGGCCGCGCCATTGAGCCGGCAGAGGATCGGTTTTTCAAGATCGAGAAGCGAGGTCACGATCCGCCGTGCCTCGTAGGCGATGGCGCGAAACCGCCTCGGGTCGCGGATCTGCTCCTCGAACCAGCCATAGTCCCCGCCGGCCGAGAAGGCCCGGCCCTCTCCGGTCAGGATGACGAGGTCGGAATCCGGGTCGTGCTGGAGATCGGTGAAGAGGGTCGCAAGCTCGGCGTGGAGCCTCGCATCGACGGCGTTGACCGGCCCGGGTGCCGCAATTGCGGCGGTGAGCATTCGCCCTTCGCGGCGGAAGCGGAACCGCTCGTAGCTTTCGAATCCCATTCCCGGTCTCCCTTGCGCGTCCCTGCCGCATCGGCGGGCGCACGAAAAGCCTTGAAGCAACCGCGCCGGCCCGCAACAGGAAGAGAATGTCACTCGCCGAACTCGCAGCCGATTTCGCGCCCGCCCGGCTGCCGGAGGAGACGGCCGGCTTCCGCGCCGAGGTGCAGGCCTTTCTCGATTCGGCGCTCGAGGGCCGGCGCCCGCGCGACCGCGCCAGGACATGGACCGGCTGGGACGCGGACTTCAGCCGGGCGCTTGCCGCGCGGGGCTGGGTGGGCCTCACTCTTCCCACGCGATACGGCGGCGGCGGGCGCGACCATTTTCACCGCTTCGTGCTGGTCGAGGAGCTGCTGGCGAACGGCGCACCCTGCGCTGCGCACTGGATCGGCGACCGCCAGTCGGCCCCGCTGCTCCTGAGGTTCGGCAGCGAGGAGCAGCGCCAGCGCTGGATCCCGGCGATCTGCCGCTCGGACGCCTTCTTCTGCATCGGCATGTCGGAGCCGGGCTCGGGGTCCGACCTCGCCTCGGTCCGGACCCGGGCGGTGCGCGATGGCAATGGCTGGCGGCTCAATGGCGGCAAGGTCTGGACGACCTGGGGCCACCGCGCCGACATGATGATCGCGCTGGTGCGCACCTCCGGCGGTCCGGAAGACCGGCAGCGAGGCCTCTCCCAGTTCCTTGTCGACCTCAGCGCACCGGGGGTGACGACGAAGCCGATCATGCTCTCCTACGGCGAGAGCGAGTTTTCCGAGACGAGGTTTGACGATGTGTTTCTCGCCGCCGACTCGCTGGTTGGTGAGGAGGGCCAGGGCTGGGCGCAGGTGAATGCCGAGCTTGCCTTCGAGCGCTCGGGGCCGGAGCGGATCTATTCCGCACTGGCGCTGCTCGACCTCTGGACCCGGCATCTCGAAGCCTCGCCCGACCCGCAGGCCGTGATGCTGCTTGGCCGGCATCTCGCGAGCCTTGCAACGCTCCGGGCCATGTCGGTCGCGCTCACTGCAAGGTTGCAGGCCGGGCTGGCGCCGATCGTGGGGGCAGCACTGCTCAAGGATCTGGGCACTGCGACCGAGCAGGCGATCCCCGCCGACATTGCCGCCATGGTGACCCCGGGCGCAGCCGATGCCGAGCTGATGGCGACGCTTGCCTTCCTCCACCAGCTGTCTGCCGTCTTCTCGATCCGGGGCGGCACCCGCGAGATCCTGCGCGGGATGATCGCGCGCGGACTGGGCCTGCGCTGATGCTGGCGGAGTCCTTCGCCCGGCTGCTGGGAGCGCACTGCCCGCCCGCGGTGGTGCGGACTGCCGAGACCGGCGGGGCGCCTGCCGCACTCGCCGCCGAGCTGCACTGCTCCGGCTT
>CALLWN010000274.1 GCA_938016505.1 uncultured Sphingomonadaceae bacterium | reverse complement strand
CAGGGACCGCACCCCGACCCGGCCGGTCACCTCGCTGACGACGGAGAACCAGCTGTTCGGGGCATTGGGGGGTCTCGGCCGGCCAGCGAGCGACGCCACCTTCCACCGCCAGCCGCGGACCACGCTGGACCAGGAGGCCTTTCTCACCACCCACAGCGTGACCGGCAACCTGACATGGTCGCTCGGCGAGAAGCACGCCTTGATCGCGCTACTGAACTATCGGGACACGAAGGAATCGGCGATCCAGGAGTTCGATGCGGTGGAGGCGGTGCTGTTCAACACCATCCGGCCCCAGCAGATCGATCAGTTCAGCGCCGAGCTGCGTTACCAGGGCGAACTTGGCCCGGTGAAGCTGGTCGCCGGCTTCTACTATTTCGACAGCAGCTACAACAACAACCAGCAGACCTTCTTCTTTGGCGGCGAGGTCGGCGGGACCGACTATCAGCAGAGCGCCCGGAGCATTGCCGGGTTCGCCCAGGCCGACTGGGAAGTGTTCAGGGACTTCACGCTCTCGCTCGGCGGCCGGATCCTCGAGGACCGGAAGTCAGCCTGCGGCGGCACCGGGACTGGCCTGCCTGACATGCGGGACTACAACAGTGCCTTCTCGGTTTCCTATGGCAACTGCAACGCGACGCGACGTGCCTCGGCAGGCTATGTCGCAGGGGTCGACGGCGACCAGAGCTGGACCCGGTTCACGCCGCGCGTCGGCATTTCCTACAAGGTCGACGACACGCTTCTCTACGCCAACTACTCCGAAGGGTTCCGCTCGGGGGGGTTCAACGGCCGCGGCTCGAGCCCATCGTCGTTCGGGCCCTATGACCCGGAAACGGTGAAGAACTGGGAACTGGGGCTGAAGGCGACCCTGCTCGACAACCGGTTCCAGGCCAATCTCGCTGCCTTCTTCATGAAATATAACAACAAGCAGGAGGATGTAGTCTTTCCCGACCCGGTTGCCGGAACCGTGACCGTGGTGCAGAATGCCGCAAATGCGAAGCTGAACGGCTTCGAGGCGGAGCTGCGGGCCCTGCCAATGGACGGGCTGACGGTCGGGTTCAACCTCGGCTATCTTTCCTCCCGCTACGAGAGCTGGGACGATCGTGGCACGCTGCTTGACGGGCCGTCGGCGGGCGCGCTTGCGCCCATCGACAAGTCCGGTTTCCTGCTGCGGCGGGCGCCCAAGCTGACCGCCGAGTTCAGCCTCGACTGGCAGCAGCCGGTCTCCGACACGGTCACGCTGCTGCTCAACGGCAGCTATGCCTTCAAGAGCCGCTACGCGATCGTCGCCAACACGATCTCGATCAATGACCCCAACCCGGGTCTCGTCGACGATTTCGGCCTGCTCAACGGCGCAATCGGGGTCGAGATCGGCAATCTCCGGATCTCGGGCTTTGGCCGCAACCTCACCAATGCCAACTATTTCCTGCATGTGCTCGACGTGGGGACGACCTTCGGCCGGACGGCGGCGAGCCCCGCGCCCATCCCCACCTTCGGGCTGTGGTCGTTTGGTACGATCAATGCCCCGCGCACCTTCGGGGTGGATGTGCTGTTCCGGTTCTGACCGGAAGGACGACGCGTGAGCCGGCCCGACGGGCACGCCGATGCCGCCTTCTGGCGCTGGGAGGGGGACCGGCTGCACCTCTTCATCCTCGGCAAGCCCGGCGCGGGGCGGGATGCGCTGGGGGCGCCGCATGGCGGCAGGCTCCGGGTGCATGTGCGCGCGGCCCCCGAGCGCGGCCGGGCGACCGAGGCGATCCTCGCGGTGGTGGCCGAGGCCTTCGGGGTGCCGCGCGGGCAGGTCGCGCTGGTTGCGGGCGAGACCAGCCCGGCGAAGCATCTGGTGGTGACGGCGCCGCGGCGGCTTGCCGCCGGCGTTGCCCCGCCGGCCTTGGCGTGACGGGCGGGGCGCGACGGGCGGGGAGCTACGGGCGGGGGGTCAGAGCCGGAGCGCGAGCCGGATGCCGAGCCGGGCCTCGAGGTCCTTCTTGTCGAGATCCTCGCCCCGCGCCTCGTTCTGGATGACATTGTCGCGCACCAGGCCTTCGGTCGCAGCGCGGGTGAGGATGACGAGGAGGTGGGTGTCGTCGACGAGGGCGAAGGGGAACTCGTGCCAGGTGCCGATGTGCATCAGGAAGCCGGCTGCGCCGTCGAACAGGAAGGCCTCAACCCGGTCGAGATCGGGCAGCTCCCTGTCATTGGGCGGCGCGAGGCAGGCGACGAAGGGCCGGGCGCCGAGCGGGATGAAGGCCTGGGTGTGCCGGAAGTGGCGTTCCATCCAGCGCACCTCGAGCGGGCGGCGCCCGAGGGTGACGACGGGCATCTCGATTTCGCCCTCGGCCTGGAAGTCGACCACGCGGCGCACGCGCGCGGCGCCATCGTAGAAGTCGATCGGCATGGGCGGCACGGCGGGGTCGTGGCCGATGAGGCGGCCGTAGGGCGCGAGCGCCTGCGGCGTGGCGGGCCTGACGGGGATGTCGAGGATGCGGGGTGGCACGGGGGCGGCGGCAGCTGCCATGGGCGATCTCCTCGGTGTCGGGCAGTGTCATGCAGGCGCCACGCGGACGCCCGGCCGGGCCCTCGCCGGACGGGACCTCGCCGCACGAACCCCCGGCGGACAGACCCCCGGATGGCGGACCCTGGCCGGATGGTAGCGGGGGCGGGATTTGAACCCGCGACCTCAGGGTTATGAATCCTGCGCTCTCACCAACTGAGCTACCCCGCCGGGAGGCGAGGCGGGTTAGCGCGGGGGCGGCGGGCGGTCAACGGTTGCGCGGGCAGTTGCAAGGCGGCGCACCGGCCTCTAGCCGGGGTCGCCATGGCGGGAGGGGAGACAGGATGCGGCGGGTTTTCGGTGTGCTGGTCGCGGCGCTCGCCATGGTGAGCCCGGTGGGGGCGGCGGAGTGGTCGCTCGCGCTCCATGGCGGGGCGGGCGTGATCGAGCGGGGGCAGTATGCGCCCGGGGAGGAGGCGGCGATTCGCCGGGCGCTGGGTGACGCGCTGGCGGACGGGCAGGCGATTCTCGAGCGGGGCGGGAGCGCGGTCGATGCGGTGGAGGCCGTGGTCATGGCGCTCGAGGCGGACCCGCATTTCAACGCTGGCGTGGGCGCTGCGCTCACCAGCGCGGGGACGGCCGAACTTGACGCGGCGATCATGGATGGCGCGACCCGGCGGGCGGCGGCGGTGACGGGGGTGACGACGACCCGAAGCCCGGTGGCACTTGCCCGCAAGCTGATGGCGACGGGCCCGCATGTGTTCCTCGCCGGGGTGGCGGCCGATGGGTTTGGACGCGCGCACGGGCTGGCGCAGGTGGAGAATGGCCATTTCATCACGCCGGCGCGGCGGCGGATGCTCGACGAGATGCAGAAGGGCGGGGCGACGGCGGGGTTCGATCTTCATCTGCGGTTCGGGACGGTGGGGGCGGTGGCGCGTGACCGGGCCGGGAACCTCGCGGCTGCGACCTCGACCGGCGGGCTGACCGGCAAGGCGCCGGGGCGGATCGGCGACACGCCCATCATCGGGGCGGGGACGGTTGCCGAGAATGGCGCCTGCGCGGTCTCGGCGACCGGCTCGGGCGAGATCTTCATCCGGGCGCGGGCGGCGGGCCAGATCTGCGACCGGATCCGGTTCGGCCGGCAGTCGGCCAAGGCGGCGGCCGAGGCGGTGATTGCCGACATCGGCGCGCTTGGCGGCGACGGCGGGGTGATCGTGCTCGACGCCCGCGGCCGGGTGGTGTTCGCGATGAATGCGCCGGGCATGTACCGGGCCTCGGTGACTGCGGGGGGCAGGCCGAGCGTCAAGATCTTTGCCGACGAGTGAGGCGGGCATGGGCGGGGTGCTGATCGTTGGTGCAGGACAGGCGGGGGCATCGGCTGCGATCGCGCTGCGCCAGGGGGGCTACACGGGTGCAGTGACGATTGCGGGGGCCGAGCCCGACCTTCCCTATGAGCGGCCGCCGCTTTCGAAGGAGTATCTGGCAGGCGAGAAGGAGGCGGCGCGGCTGCTGCTGCGCCCGGCCGGCTTCTGGGCCGAGCGCGCGGTGACGGTCAGGACCGGCGTGACCATCGCGAGCGTGGATGCTGCGGCAAGGACGGCGACTGCGGCCTCGGGCGAGCGGTTCGGCTGGGACGCGCTCGTCTGGGCGGCGGGGGGCCAGGCGCGGCGGCTGGCGTGCCCCGGCGCCGCGTTGGCGCATGTGATCCGCACCAGGGCCGATGTCGATGCGCTGCGCGCAGCGCTGCCCGGCGCGCGGCGGGTGGTCATCATCGGCGGGGGCTATATCGGCCTCGAGGCGGCAGCGGTGCTCGCGAAGCTGGGCCATGGCGTGACGGTTGTGGAAGCGCTGCCGCGGCTCCTCGCCCGGGTCGCGGGGCCGGAAGTCTCGGACTGGTATCTGGCGCTCCACCGCCGGCACGGGGTGGAGGTGCGGCTCGGCGCCGGGGTGGTCGCGATCGAGGGCGAGGGCCGGCCCGAGGCGGTGCGGCTGGAGGGTGGCGAGCGGCTGGAGGCCGAGCTCGTCATCGCCGGGATCGGGCTGGTGCCCGAGGTGGAGGCGCTGCGCGCAGCCGGCGCGGACTGCCCCAATGGCGTCAGGGTGGACGGCCATTGCCGGACCTCGCTTGCCGGCATCTACGCGATCGGCGACTGCGCGCTCCATGCCAACGCCTTTGCCGGCGGGGCCGAGGTGCGGCTGGAATCGGTGCAGAATGCCTCCGACATGGCCAAGACCGCGGCAGCGCACATCCTTCTCGGCGACGCGGCGCCGCCCTATCGCGCGGTGCCGTGGTTCTGGTCGAACCAGTATGACGCCAGGCTCCAGACCGTCGGGCTGTCGATGGGGGCGGAGGCGCGGGTGGTGCGCGGCGACCCGGCCTCGGGCAGCTGGTCCCTCGTCTATCTGAGGGCTGGCGCGGTCGTCGCGCTCGACTGCATCAACGCCACGAAGGACTATATGGGCGGCCGGGGGCTTGTCGAGCGGGGTGCGCGGGTGGCGCCCGCGCTGCTCGCGGACGCTGCCGTGCCGCTCAAGTCGATGGAAGGACAGGCTGGATGACCCACCCGATCACTGCGAAGCTGAAGGCGAGGCTCCGGATCCCGGTGATCGGCTCGCCGCTGTTCATCATTTCCCACCCCGATCTGGTGATCGCCCAGTGCCGGGCGGGGATCATCGGCTCGTTCCCGAGCCTCAATGCGCGGCCGCTGCCGCAGTTCGAGGAGTGGCTCCAGCGGCTGTCGTCCGAGCTGACCGAGGCGGACGCGCCCTATGCCGTCAACCTCATCGTCCACAAGTCGAACGACCGGCTGCTGGCCGACCTCGAGCTGTGCGTGAAATACCGGGTGCCGGTCATCATCACCTCGCTCGGCGCGCGCGAGGATGTGAATGCGGCGATCCACAGCTACGGCGGGGTGGTGCTGCACGATGTCATCAACGACCGCTTTGCCCGCAAGGCGATCGAGAAGGGGGCCGACGGGCTGATCCCGGTGGCGGCCGGGGCTGGCGGCCATGCCGGGACGCTCTCGCCGTTCGCGCTGATCCAGGAGATCCGCGAGTGGTTCGACGGGCCGGTCGCGCTGTCGGGCTCGATCGCGACCGGGGACGCGGTGCTGGCAGCCGAGGCGATGGGCGCCGACTTCGGCTACATCGGCTCGGCCTTCATCGCGACGACCGAGGCGCGCGCCGACCAGCGCTACAAGGAGATGATCGTGGCCTGCCGGGCCGACGACATCGTCTATTCCGACCTCTTCACCGGCGTTTCGGGCAACTATCTCAAGCCCTCGGTCCGCGCTGCCGGGCTCGACCCCGACAATCTGCCCAAGGGCGACTATTCGACCATGAACTTCGGCAGCGGCGGCAACACCGAGGCGAAGGCCTGGAAGGACATCTGGGGCTGCGGCCAGGGCATTGGCGCCGTGAAGGCGGTGGTGCCGACCGCCGAGCTGGTCGACCGGCTGGTGCGCGAGTATCAGGCAGCACGGGCGCGGCTGCTGG
>CALLWN010000273.1 GCA_938016505.1 uncultured Sphingomonadaceae bacterium | reverse complement strand
ATCCGGCTGACGGCCGCCCGGGTCACCCACTGGGCTCCGAGCAGATTCACGGCAATCACGGCGGCAAAGTCCGCCGGGGCCTGCTCGGCAAGGAGACCAAAGCGCACGATCCCGGCGTTGACGACGACCAGGTCGGGTTCGACGCCGAGGCGATCGAACGCGCCCTCCACGGCATCGGGGTCGGTCACGTCGACTGCCTCTCCGGCAAGCCCCGGCGTCCCGGCGCAGGCGGCGGCGAGCGCCGCCGCGTCGCGGTCGAACAGCGCCACCCGGTAGGCGGCCCCGACCAGCCGACGGGCGATGCCAAGCCCGATCCCCGCCGCACCTCCCGTGACGAGCGCCGTTCGGCCCTCAGCCATGCCCCTGCCTCCTCACACGCGCGTGTCGAGCCGCACCGGGTAGCGGCCCCAGTTGGGTCGGCTGGTCCGCGCGTCCGGCACCGGCGGATCATCCTGGTCGGGCGCAGCGCCCGCTTCGAACAGCCGGCTGACCAGCATCGGAACGATCCCGAGGTTCGCGTCGTCCGCTGCCATGCCCGGCCGCGCCGGCGTCCCGCCATCGAGTTCGCGCCCGAGGCAGCTGTGCATCCCGGCGCCGAAGCTAAGCCCGGCGGCGAGCACGCCCTCGGGCACGACGCGCTCCGGCACGAAATCCTCGGCATCCGCGCCGAACACGTCAGGGTCGCGGTTGGCGGCATGGAGATCGAGCACAAGCCGGCTCCCCTCCGCCACCATGCCATGACCGCAAAGCTCGAGGGGTGCCGTCAGCGTCCGCCACGCCTCGGGGCTGGCCGGGTGCAACCTCAGGCTCTCGTGCACGCCCCTCTGCACGAACAGCGGGTCGCGCAGCCGCGTCTGCCGCGCGGCGTCGCCTCCTGCCCAGCGCCACAGCTCGTCGAAGGCATGCACCGTCGCGTTCGCGGTCGAGTGGGCGCCGGCCTGCATGTAGAAGGCCATCTCGCGGGTCAGCGTGGCGGGATCGAGCGGCATTTCCGCCTCCGCCGCCACGATGACCGACAGCACGTCGCGCGGCATCGCCCCGGCGCCGCCGTCCCGGAGCAGCGCCCGCCGCCGCGCCAGCGAAGGCGCGAGAAACCGCTCCGCGAAGGCTTCGAGCGCTGCCCGCACCCGCGCTTCCACCTCGCCCCGGTCGCCGGTCGCGTGCACCAGGGTCGCGCCCTCGCTGAAGCATCTGACCATTCCGAGCAGCGAATCGGTCTCGGCAGCACTGCGTTCCGGCCGGTCGATCCCGGCGAAATCCGCCGTCAGGTTGACCGTCGCGCGGTAGCCGAGCTCGACGAGATCACCCCCGCCCGCGGCGAGGAAGGGCGCGAGCGTCGCCTCGAGCGTCGGCGGATAGACCGCCCGGGCATAGTGGCGCAGGAAGTCGCGCCGGAACACGCGCACCTCGACCGCCCGCCTTGCCGCATGGGCTTCGCCATGGAGCGTCAGCAGCGTGCCCTCCATCACCACCGCCCCCGCATCGTAGAGCGCCTGCCGCGCCTCGGGCGCGCGCAGCACCCTCTCGCAGGCGCGGTAACTGGCGAGGCGGAGTGTGGCGGTCACAGCAGCGCCCCGGCAGCCGCGAAGACCACCGGGTAGCGGGCGAAGGTCATCCTCGTGACCCGTTCGTCGCGCTCCGGCGGAGCTGCGGGGTCGGGCCTGAGCCCGGCCTTCAGCAGCGCGGCGACGATCAGTGGCACCACGCCGAACTGGTGGGTGGCAGGGTCGCTGTCCGGCCGCGGCTCGACCCCGATGGCGAGGTTCCGCCCGAGGCAGGCGTGCATGCCGTGGCCCATCGAAAGGCCGTAGGGAAGGACTCCGGGCGCCACCTGCCGGTCGGGGTCGAAACGGTCCGGCGCGGTGCCGAACAGCGCCGGGTCGCGGTTGGCGGCGGCGAGATCCACTTCCACCTCCTCCCCCGGGCCCATGCGGGTGCCGTCGGCGAGCGTCACCGGCGCGAGCGCGCGCCGCCGCGCCACCGGGCTCGACGGGTGCAGCCGGACGCTCTCGAACACGCAGCGCTGGATCAGGAACGGGTCGTCGCGCAGCCGCGCGGCGCGGTTCCCGTCGGCGTCGATCCAGGCGAAGATCTCGTGGATCGCATGGGCCAGCGAGTGAATGGTGGTGTGGGCGCCGGCGAGCATGTAGAAAATGCCCTCCTGGACAAACTGGGCCTCGGTCATGCCGAGGTCGGTCGCGCCCTCGACGAGGGCCATCAGCACGTCGGCCGGAAGGGTCACGCGGTCGCGTCCACCGGTCTCAACCTCGGCGAGGAGGGCGCGGCGCCGGGCCAAGGACGGCTTGAGGAAGCGGGCATCGAAGGCGGCCATCGCCGCGGCAATCCTCGCCTGCTTCGCCGGCACATCCTCCGGCCGCGACTGGCCGAGCGCCGGCGCAAGGCTGAATTCCCGCAGCAGCCGGAGCAGCTCGCCGGTCTCCTCCGCGCTCCGCTCCGGCCGGTCGATCCCGGCGAAGTCGACCGTCAGGTTCATCATGATCCGGTAGCCGATGTCGACGAGATCGCCCCGCCCCTCGACAAGGAAGGGCGCGATCGTCTCGGCCAGCGTCCGGGGCAGAACCTCCTTCTCGTAACGCAGGAACACGTCCTTCCGGAACACCCGCGCCTCGACGGTGCGCCGGGCCTTGTGCGGCGCGCCGTGCAGGTTCACCAGCACGTCCGACATCATGATCGCCGCAGCATCGTAGAGCGACTGGCGAAGCGCCGGCTGGCGAAGCGCTTCGATGCACCCGGCGTGCGTTGCAACCCGATGCATGGGTCAGCGCGCCTGCGGCCCCTTGACCGCCGCGCGGGTCGCAGCGGTGGAGGAGTAGGTCGCGACCCGCCAGGAGGGCAGGGGGCCGCGTTCGGGGAGCGGCGTGACAAGATCAACCGGCCGGCCGCCCTTCCACACGCCCAGCAGTGCCTCGGGCCGGCCCAGCAGGGTGACATCCGCGGTCGGGTCGCCGGCGACGAGGATGATGTCGGCGAGCCGCCCGGGCTCGAGCGTCCCGACCTCGCCCTCAAGGCGCACTGCCCGCGCCCCCTCCCGGGTCGCGGAAATCAGCGCCTGGGCAGGGCTCAGGCCAATGTCCTCGACCATCACCTGAAGCTCGCGCCAGTGCCACTCGCCGTAGGGCGTGATCGAAAAACCGCTCTCGCTGCCGCACAGCAGCGGCACACCGGCGTCGAAGGCGCGCTTGAGCGCAACGCCCGACGCTGCGATCTCGTCGCGGAAGATGGCCCGGAGCGCCGGGCTCGCGCCCACCTTGTCGCCATGGTCGGCAAGCACCGCCTGGAAGGTGAGCGTCGGCACCAGCGGCACCTTTGCTGCCACCACCGCCTCGAGCGCCTCCTCGTCCATGTGCGTTGCGTGAAGGATCATGTCGAACCCGGCGCGGGCCGCGTCGCGCGTGCTCGAGGCATTGCGGCAATGCCCCACCACCGGCAGCCCGAGGTCGTGGGCGGCCATCACCACGGTCCTCAGTTCGTCGAGGTTCCACACCTGGATCTCGCCCTCGCCGCGCTGGCGCGGGATCAGCCCGGTGACATGCACCTTGATCCAGTCCACCCCGCGCTTGGCCTGGCGGCGCACCTCGGCAACGATCTCGTCCCTCGTGCGCGTGACCCGGAGATAGCCGATCGCGCCCTCGTCCGGCACCAGAAGGCCCGCGGTCCCGCCAACCGAGGTGAACAGCGCATTGCCGCCGCAGGCCATGCGCGGCCCCTCGACAAGCCCCGCCTCGATCGCGTCGCGCACGTCGAGCGACACCTCGAAGATGGTGTCGGCATCGAGGCAGCTCGTCACTCCGGCGCGCAGCAGCTTGCGCACATTGTGCGTGGCGACGATCGCGGCGAGGCCCTCGCGCCGGTGAAAGAACAGCTCGTCGTTGGAATGGGGCTCGTCGAAGCTCACATGGCAATGGGCGTCAATCAGCCCTGGCATCACCGTGCACC
>CALLWN010000272.1 GCA_938016505.1 uncultured Sphingomonadaceae bacterium | reverse complement strand
GGGTGCGGCCCGCGCAAGGCTGCCCGCACCCCCGCCCTGCCTGCCTTGCCGGCATCGGCCTCCGGCATGGCGCGCGCCCGGTCGAGACCGGGTGCAGGGCGGACAAACCGGTCCGGGCCCGATCCCCGGCCCCGCAATCTGGCACCGCCGTCAGGCGCCGTCGCGTCCGCGTGCCCGCCTCAGAACAATCCACACCGCCCCGGGCCCGCCCAGCCGGCCCGGGGCCTGCCTGACCGCAGCGATCCGTGCCGAAAGCGCAGGATGTCCCAGCCAGCGCGGCAGCTCGGCGCGGATCGCGCCGCGCCCCGGCCTCGCCTCCATCAGGTCGGCCGGCGCCGGTCCGGGCGCGCTGCCCTTGCCCGTGATGACCAAGAGGAGCCGCTCGCCGCGGTCGGCCGCCCGCACGACCGTCAGCTCGAGCAACTGCCGCGCCGACTCGCGCGAGTGGCCATGCAGGTCGATCACCCGGTCGGGCCGGGCCTTGCCAGAGGCGAGCAGCCGGTCCCAGCGGCCATCGAGCGTCTCGGCCGGAGCGGGCCGCGGCGGGGCAGTCCCCGGCGGGGCAGGGGGCAACCCGGCCTTGCGCGCCCCGACCCCGGCGCGATCAGGCCGCTGCACCGGCGCTGGCGCCGGCGTGGCCGCCGCGTCGCCATCCCCGGCAGCGGGCACCTCGGGCAGCGGCCGCCACGCCGTCACCGTCGCGGCCACCTGCCGCCACAGCGCCACTTCCGCCGCCGTCAGCCTCCGGCTCATTCCGCGCTCCCCCATTCCGCGCTCCCCCATTCCGCGCTCCGGGGCACCAGGATCTCGGCCTGCGCGGCCGCCCGCTGTCCGCCCGCCAGGCGCCCGGCCGCCTCGCCCTCGCCGAAATAGATGTCGAACCGGCCCGGCCCCCTGATCGCAGCCCCCGTGTCGGCTGCGACAAGCACCCGGTCGAACCGCGTGCCATCGCCAAGCCGGGTCCGCAGCCGCACCAGCGCACCCATCGGCACATGCGCCGGGTCGACCGCAACGCTCGCCCCGCCCACGAGCCGGCTCCCCAGCGTGCCGACAGGGAAGGGCGCGTCATCGCCAAGCCGCCTGAAGAAGATGTAGCGCGGGTTTAGAGCCAGGACCGCATCCCGCTCCGCCGGATGGGCAGCAAGCCATTCGCGGATCTCCGCCATGCCGGCGCCGGCGCCCAGCGCGCCCCGCTCCCTCAGGCTCCCCCCGATCGCCACATAGGGCTGGCCATTGTGCCCGGCAAAGCCCAGCCTCACGTCCCGGCCATCGGCCAGCCGGGCGATCCCCGAACCCTGCACCTGCAGAAAGAAGAGGTCGACCGGGTCCATCCACAGCAGCACCTCGGCCCGGCCGTCGAGCGCGCCCGCCATGATCGCGGCGCGGGCAGGGCAGGGGCTGTTGGCGCAGTCCAGCCCCGCAGGCAGGCCGAGCACCGGAACGAGCCCGGGCGCGGCCTGCTCCCGCCCCGGGTAGACCGGCACGAAATAGCCGGTGGCAAATCCTGCACTGTCGCCAGCCTGCAGCGGGCGAAAATGCCGTGCGAGAAATCCGTCGAACGTCCCTGCCGTCACCTGGTCCGCCTCGGCGCATGGCGCCTTCCAGTCGGCGGGCCTCGTCACTCCTGAAGCGTCGCGCCACCCCGCCAACCGTGGGCAGGCCGCCCGGAAGGCGGCGAGCGTCGCCTCCGCACCCCTCGCCGAAGCCAGCGCAGATGAAACCGGCGACCGCCCGGCGCAGGCCCCGAGCGCGAGCGCTGCGCACGCCAGGGCCAGCGGCCGGCGCATGACCAGCCCTAGTCGGCGGTGTCGGTCCCGACGACGAGCCAGGCCGGGTCCGGCGAGGTCACGTGCCGGCTGAAGGTCCACACATCGTGCGTCTCGACGCTGGCGTCCGGGTTGCCCTCGACCACAGCGCCAGTCGCGTCGCGGGTCACCGCCACGATCTCGGCGTCGAACTGCACGGTCACCTCGGCCATGGAGCCGTTCATCCGCGCCCCGACGATCCGCACCTGGTCAACCTCCAGCAGGCGGTTGCCGATGGAGAGCCCGGCCGCTTTCCGCTCGGCGAGCACGTGCCGGAAATTCTCCATCACGTCGTCCGAGACCAGCTCCGCCAGCTCGGCCTCGTCGCCGCGCCAGAAGGCTTCCAGCACCATCTGGTAGGCACCGCGCGCGCCGGCAATGAACCGCTCGACATCAAAGCTGCGGTCGGCCTGGCGGATCGCCTCCAGCCCGGCCCGAACCCCGGCGCCGAGATCCGCGGGCAGTTCCGGCAGCGGCGGCTGGTCGGCCTCGCGCACCGAACCGGTCGAGGCCGGGCGCGCCACTTCCGCTCCGCCGCCGCGAACCGGGTCGCCAACCGGCCGCTCATGACCGGTGCGACGGCCGAGCACCTGGTACAGCCTGAGGCCGATGAACCCGGCCAGCATCGCCAGGA
This sequence comes from uncultured Sphingomonadaceae bacterium, assembly GCA_938016505.1. GTDB lineage: Bacteria > Pseudomonadota > Alphaproteobacteria > Sphingomonadales > Sphingomonadaceae > Thermaurantiacus. The sequence continues at coordinate 3,146 of CALLWN010000272.1, read as the reverse complement.
ACACAATCTCGATCAGTCCGCTCTGCATCACATCCCGCGCCTTGCTGCCAGCCATCCGCAACGGCGGCTCGCCTGTTCCGTTGAACCTTGGCACAAGATAGGGCGCCGGGCGAGGGAGAAAAGGAGAGGTCGCCCCGCGGTGCCGGCAAGCTGCTTCTTGCCGCATGCCGGTGCGCCTGCTAGCCGCCCGGGCGGGCACCCATTGCCCCAAGCGAAAGACCAGTCATGGCAAGCCTCACCCCCGAACACGCCGAAGCCCTCGCCAACGGTGCCGATCTCACCCCCCAGGCGGGGATCCTCGCCCAGTATGTCAAGGACCTCTCGTTCGAGAACCCCAATGCGCCGGGCTCGCTCCAGGGCCAGGGCCAGCCCAAGCTCGAGGTCTCGGTCAACGTCAACGCCCGCGCCGGCGACAATGACATGTACGAGGTCGAGCTCCGCATCTCGGCCAATGCGAAGAACCAGGACGAGATGACCCTGTTCGCGGTCGAACTGCTCTACGCCGGCCTGTTCCGCCTGTCGGGCGCCCCGCGCGAGGCGATCGAGCCCTTCCTCCTCGTCGAGGCGCCGCGCATCCTCTTCCCCTTTGCCCGCCGGGTGATTGCAGACGCCGTGCGCGATGGCGGCTTCCCGCCGCTCATGCTCGACCCGATCGACTTTGGTGGCCTCTACATCCAGCAGCTCGAGGCCCGCCGCACCAGCTCCGGCGAGGGCACCAGCGTCGGCAACGCCTGAGCCCGGGGCAGGCGCGCGGGCGCAGCCGGCCATGGCCCTCGTTCGTGCCGCCTCGACCGTGGGCTCGCTCACCCTCCTGTCGCGAATCGCGGGCTTCACCCGCGATCTCCTGATGGCGCGCTACCTCGGCGCCGGGCTGGCCGCCGATGCCTTCTTCATCGCCTTCCGCCTGCCCAACCTGTTCCGCTCGCTGTTCGCCGAGGGCGCCTTTTCCGCGGCCTTCGTGCCCATGGCCGCCTCCCGCCTCGAACAGCAGGAGGGGCGCCGGGCCGCGCGCGGTTTCACCGAGCAGGCGCTCGCCTTCCTGCTCCCCATTCTCCTCGGCTTCACGGCCGTCATGCTGCTCGCCGCTGGGCCGGTGGTCTGGCTGATGACCGGCGGGTTCGCCGATTCCGGTCCGGAGAAGTTCGCGCTCACCGTCGAGCTGACCCGGCTCACCTTCCCCTATCTCCTCCTCGTCTCGCTGGTCGCGCTCCTGGGCGGCGTGCTCAACGCGCTCGGCCGGTTCGCCGCGATGGCGGCCGCCCCCATCCTCCTCAACCTCACCCTCATTTCGGCCCTCCTCGCCTTCCGCGGCGACACCAGCCTCGAGACCGCGCGGACGCTCGCAGCCGCAGTCACCGTCGCCGGGCTCCTCCAGTTCCTCTGGCTGGTCCTCGCCGTCCGCCGCGCCGGCATGGCGCCCCGCCTCGTGTGGCCCCGCCTCACACCCGAGGTGCGCACCCTTCTGCGCCGCATCGGCCCGGCCGCGATCGGCGCCGGCGCCACCCAGCTCAACCTCCTCGTCTCGACCGTGCTTGCCGCCCGCCTGCTCGCCGAGGGCTCGGTCAGCTACCTCTACTATGCCGACCGGCTGAACCAGCTTCCGCTCGGCATGATCGGGGTCGGCATGGGGGTCGCGCTGCTTCCCACGCTGTCGCGCCTGATCGGCGCCGGCCGCGAGGATGCCGCGCTCCACCAGCAGAACCGCGCGCTCGAGTTCGCGCTCTTCCTCGCCATCCCGGCTGCGACCGCGCTCGTCGTCGCCTCGGGGCCCATCATCACCGCGCTGTTCCAGCACGGCCGCTTCACCCCCGAAAACGCGACCATGGCGGCGCGCGCGCTCGCCGCCTTCTCGCTCGGGCTTCCCGCCTACATCCTGGTCAAGGTCCTCACCCCCGGCTTCCACGCCCGCGGCGATACCCGAACCCCCATGACCTTCGCCCTCGTCGCGATCGGCGCCAACCTCGTCGGCAACCTTCTCCTCATCTGGCCGCTCCAGCATGTCGGCATCGCGCTTGCGACCGCGCTGTCGGCCTGGCTCAACGTCGCGCTCCTCGCCCGCGCCCTCCATCGTCGCGGCCGCCTCGTCCCCGATGCCGCGCTGCGCCGCGCGCTGCCGCGCATGGCACTCGCTTCCGCTGCAGTCGCCCTTCTCCTGTTCCTCCTCGGTCCGGCCGTCATGCCGCTCGCCGCCGGCACCGCGCCCGAGCGGGCGCTCGCCATGGCGGCGCTGGTCGGCGGCGGTGCAGCCGTCTATCTCGGGCTCGGCACGCTCGTCGGCGCCTGGCAGCCGCGCGCGCTCCTCGCCGCGCTCCGCCGCCCGGCCACCACATCCTGACCGCCAAAGGCCCCCCATGCGACCACCCATGCGTATCGTCTCCGGAATCCAGCCCACCGGCCAGCTCCACATCGGCAACTGGCTCGGCGCCATCCGCAACTGGGTGCGCATGCAGGATGCGCTCGGCCCGCACGACCAGGCCTTCTTCTTCATCGCCGACCTCCACGCCATCACCCTCCCGCAGCACCCCGCCGAGCTCACCCGCGCCACCCGCGAGATCGCCGCCGCCCTCATCGGCGCCGGGATCGATCCGGCCCGCTCCATCCTGTTCAACCAGGCCCAGGTGCCCGAACATGCCGAGCTCGCCTGGGTGCTCGCCTGCACCGCCCGCATGGGCTGGCTCAACCGCATGACCCAGTTCAAGGAAAAGTCGGGGAAAGACCGCGAGGGCGCCTCGGTCGGCCTGTTCACCTACCCCGTGCTCCAGGCCGCCGACGTGCTCGTCTACAAGGCCACCCACGTCCCCGTCGGCGAAGACCAGAAGCAGCATCTGGAGCTCGCCCGCGACATCGCCATCAAGTTCAACACCGATCTCGGCACCGCCACCCTCGTCCCGCCCGAACCCATCATCCCGCCCGAGGCGCCGCGAATCCGCTCGCTGCGCGATGGCACTGCCAAGATGTCGAAGTCCGACCCGTCCGAACAGTCCCGCATCAACCTCACCGACACCGCCGACCAGATCCGCCAGAAGATCCGCCGCGCCAAGACCGACCCCGAGCCGCTCCCCCCCCCCGCCGAGGGGCTCGCCGGCCGGCCCGAAGCGCAGAACCTCGTCGGCATCCTCGCCGCCCTCACCGGCCAGACCGCAGAT
>CALLWN010000271.1 GCA_938016505.1 uncultured Sphingomonadaceae bacterium | reverse complement strand
GCCGCGGCTGCGCTCGAGCCAGAGCGCGCGGTCGTGGACGAGGCCGGCATGGTCGCGGAACTTCGCCGGGACCGAGGCGGCGCGGGCCTCGGCGTCGGCGGCGCCGGTGCGCAGGGCGATGCGAGCCGCAGCAAGCGCACGCTGGTCCTCCTCGAGGAGCGGCAGGACCCGGGCCGCAGCGCTGGTCTGGCCGGCCCAGAGCAGGGCGTCGGCACGGCGGGCATGGTGGCCGGAGGTGAGGCCGTCTCCGAAGCGGGCAAGGAGTGCGCGCTCGAGCGGCTCCGGGATGCCGGTGGTGACCCAGGCGGCCTCGGCCTGCTGGCGGGCGACGACCATGCGCCCCGGCTCGGCGGCGAGCAGGAGAGCGTAGCGGGCACGGCCGGCGGCGGTCTCGGGCTGGACGGTGGCGAAGAAGGCCCGGGCTTCGGGATCGGGCGTCAGCGCCGGGTCGGCGGCCTCGGCTTCGGCGCGGCGGCGGATGTCGGCGTGGTTGGGGAAGCCGGGGTTGGCGGCGAGCCAGGCTGCCGTCTCGGCGAGCGGCAGGCGGGTTGCAGGCGAGCGCGGCGCGCGGCGGAGCCAGTCCCAGGTGGCGAGCGCGCCGGCGAGAGTCGTGGGCGCACCCGCAGGAGGCGCGGGCGCGCCGCCATCGTTGCGGGCGAAGGCGGCCGCAAGCCAGGCTTCCTCGCCCTGCTGCGCGGCGACGGGGGCGGCAAGGGGCGCGGCGAGAAGGGCGAGGACCGGCACGACCGGTCGGAAACGGCGCATCCATTGCGAAACCATGGGGGAGGCTTTAGGCGCAATGAATTGGCCGCGCCACCGCCGGACCAAGACCCGCGCCGACGCGGACCTTCATGGGAACATGCGCATGCCCGTCATTTCCGGTTCCATCCCCGCGCTCGTCACCCCGTTCCGCGATGGGCGGGTGGATGGCAACGCGCTTGCCGAGTTGATCGAGTGGCAGATCGCCGAGGGCTCTTCGGGGCTGGTGCCGTGTGGCACCACGGGCGAGTCGGCGACGCTTTCGATCGCCGAGCATGACGAGGTCGTCGCCCTGACCGTCAGGGCAGCGCGCGGGCGGGTGCCGGTGATCGCCGGCTGCGGCTCGAACGACACGGCGGTTGCGATCCACCATGTCGAGCGGGCGGCGGCGGCGGGCGCCGATGCGGCGCTGGTGGTCTGCCCCTATTACAACCGGCCGGGCCAGCAGGGCCTGCTGCTGCATTTCCGCGCCGTGGCCGAGGCGAGCCCGCTGCCGATCCTTGTCTACAACATTCCCGGCCGGACCGGAATCGACATGGCGAGCGAGACGCTGGCCGAGCTTGCCACGCACCCGCGCATCATCGGGGTCAAGGAGTCGACCGGGGACATCAACCGGGTCTCGGAGATCCGCGCGCTGTGCGGGCCCGACTTCCTGATCCTGTCGGGCAATGACTCCATGACGCTCGGCATCATCGCCCATGGCGGCCATGGCGCCATTTCGGTGACGGCCAATGTTGCGCCGGGCCTGAACGCGGCCCAGGTGAAGGCCGCGCTCGACGGCGATTTCGCGACTGCGCTTGCGCTGCAGGACCGGCTGTGGCCGCTGCACATGGCGCTCTTCACCGACCCGTCGCCCGGGCCGGTCAAATATGCGCTTTCGCTGGTGCGCGGGCTTTCGGCCGAGGTGCGGCTGCCGGTGCCCGAGCCGGGTGCAGCGTCGCGGGCGGCAGTCGATGCGGCACTCGCCCGCGCCGGAATTGCGCCCTGAAATGGTGCGCCCCAGGCCGGCGAGCACGAAGGTGAAGGTGGCGGCCGAGAACCGCAAGGCGCGCCACGACTATTTTCTCGAGGAGCATTTCGAGGCCGGGATCGTGCTCACGGGCACCGAAGTGAAGGCGCTGCGCGCCGGGCAGGCGACGATTGCCGAAAGCTATGCCGAGGTGACTGGCGACGAGGCCTGGCTCATCAACGCCAACATCCCCGAGTGGAGCCATGGCAACCGGTTCAATCACGAGCCGCGGCGGCCACGCAAGCTGCTGCTTCATGGCCGCGAGATCGCGAGGCTGCACGGGGCGGTGGCGCGCGAGGGCCGCACGCTGGTGCCACTTTCGATCTATTTCAACGAACGCGGCCGGGCCAAGGTCGAGCTGGCGCTGGCACGGGGCAAGAAGCTGCACGACAAGCGCGCGACCGAGCGCGACCGCGACTGGGCCCGCGAGAAGGCGAGGCTGATGCGCGAGCGTGGCTGAGGCGACGGGGAGGCCCGCGCGCAGCCATGCGCGCAGGCGGCCTTTTCGCGCATGGGGGAAAGGCCTATCTGAGCAGGCAATGGAGTGGATGCGCAAACGGCTGCCGACGCGGGAGGCGCTGGAGCGCAACCGGTTCCTGCGCCCGTTCGCCCACAAGCTGGCAAGCCCGCTGGTCTGGCGGTTCAACCGGCGCGGCGTGGCAAGGGGCCTTGCGCTCGGGCTGTTCGCGGCGTTCGCGATCCCGATCGCCCAGACCCCGTTTGCCGCGGCGTTTGCGCTGGGCTTTCGTGCCAACCTGCCGGTTGCAGCGCTCTCGACGCTTGTCACCAACCCGGTGACCTTCCCGGTTGTCTACCTCATGGCCTATGAGGCCGGGGCGCGGCTGCTCGATTTCCGCGCGACCGCCGACCGGGTGATCGGCGCGGCCGACAACCCCGTTGACCGCTGGCTGACGCAGGGCATCGAGCTGGTGGGCACCACCTATCTGGGGCTTATCCTGTTTGCCGTGGCGGCAGCCGCACTGGGCTATGTCGGGGCCCAGATCGGCTGGCGGCTGTGGGTTTCGCGGCGGTGGCAGCGGCGGCGGCTGTTCCGGCGGGCCCGGTCGGCAGCGCCGCTGGAGGTGGCATGAGCGACGACGGCGATGCGGGTGCGCGGGCGAAGCTCGTCGCAGCGAAAAAGGCCTGGGCGCGCGCCGGGCGGCTTCTGACCGGGCGGCCCGACCCCGACAGGTCGCTGCGGCTGCCGCCGGGGCAGCGGCTGGTCGAGACCTGGCCGGTGCTCGATCTTGGCGTGCAGCCGCATGTGCCGCTCGCCGACTGGCGGCTGGTGGTCGACGGCGCGGTTGTGAACCCGGTGGAACTCGACTGGCCAGCGTTCATGGCCTTGCCACAGACGGAGGATGTCTCCGACATCCATTGCGTGACCCAGTGGAGCCGCTACGACAACCGCTGGCAGGGGGTCTCGACCTCGGTGATCCTCGATCTCGTGAAGCCGCTGCCGGAGGCGGCGCACGTGGTGCTGCACAGCCATGACGGCTACACCACCAATGTTCGCCTCGACCATTTCGCCGAGGAGGACTGCCTGCTCGCCCATGCCCATGACGGCGCTCCGATCTCGCGCGAGCATGGCGGGCCGGTTCGGGTGGTCATTCCGCGCTACTATTTCTGGAAGAGCGCCAAGTGGGTTAAGCGAATCGAGATTTCAGCCGTTGACAAGCCGGGCTTCTGGGAAGTGCGCGGCTATCACAATGTCGGAGACCCCTGGACAGAGGAACGCTACGGCTGAGGCCCTGGGGCCGGGGATTGTGCCCCCGGTCGGCCTGGCGGCCGGAACGGGGGCCGGGCGAGCGCGGGGCCGCGGGAAGAAAAGCGGCGGCCAGAAGGAACCGCTCAGGATGCAGGGCGTGGGCCTGCTGGCGGCCGGGCTTGCCCATGATCTCAACACGATGCTGGGCGGGATCCTCGCGACCGCAGAGCTGATGAGCACGCGGGTGCCGGCAGACGGCGATCTCGCCACCGATCTCGGCGAGATCATTCGCCAGGCCGAGCGGGCGGGTGCCCTCATCCACAAGCTGCTCGCCTTCTCGCGCCAGGAGCATCTGCGCCCGGTGCGGGTGGACCTTGCCGCGCTGCTGGGGCGGATGGAGCCGGTGCTGCGGGCGCTGCTCGGCCGCCATATCGGGCTGTCGCTGCCGAGCCGGCGCGGCACGCTGGTCGATGCCGATCCGCAGGCGCTGGAGCGGGTGGTGATGAACCTTGTCACCAATGCGCGCGATGCAATCGGCGCGCGGCCCGGCCATGTGACGGTCAGCCTGGAGCGGGTGCACCATTCCGACCTGCCGGCCGATGCCCGCGGCTTCATGCCAGAGCAGGACTATGCTGCGCTTGCGGTCGCCGATGACGGGCCCGGCGTGCCGGCAGGGCTGCGGGCGCGGATCTTCGAGCCCTATTTCACGACCAAGGGCGAGGGCGCTGGGACCGGGCTGGGGCTTCCGACCGCCTACGGGCTCGTCAAGCAGTCCGGCGGGTTTCTCCTCCTCGACGACGCGCCGCGCCGGGGGGCGCGCTTCACGGTCTATCTTCCGGCGGTTGCAGGTGAGCAGGAGCAGGCATCGGCCGCGCCCGCGGCCCGGCCGCTCATCCTTCTCGCCGAGGACGAGGAACTGTTGCGGACCTGCACCCGGCGGGGTCTCGAGCAGGCGGGTTACGCCGTGATTGCGGTCGATGGCGGCGAGGCGGCCGAGGCGGCCTTCGGCGCGAACCCCGAAGTCTCGGCGCTGGTGTCGGACGTGCGGATGCCCGGGGTGGATGGGGTGGAGCTGGCGCGGCGGCTGCGGGCGCGGCGGCCGGGTCTCCCGGTGCTGCTGGTGTCGGGCTATGCCGATGCCAGCGCGCGCGATGCGCTCGGCGGGCTCGGTGTTGCGTTTCTGGCCAAGCCGTTCCGGCTTGCCGACCTGAGGCGCTGCGTGGACGCACTGGTCTAGCCGGCTGCTGCGCGCGCCGCGCGGCGGGGCCTTTTCTTTCCCGCTTTGTTCCGTTACCCCGCGTCTCGGGTCGCAGGCGCTGGTGTGGGGAAGCTGATGGATCGGGAAAAGGCGCTGGAAGCGGCACTCGCGCAGATCGACCGCGCGTTCGGCAAGGGCTCGGCGATGCGGCTCGGCAGCCGCGAGACCCTCGAGATCGAGGCGATCTCGACCGGCTCGCTCGGGCTCGACATCGCGCTCGGGATCGGCGGGCTGCCGCGCGGGCGGGTTGTCGAGATCTACGGGCCGGAAAGCTCGGGGAAGACGACGCTGGCGCTCCATGTGATCGCCGAGGCGCAGAAGGCGGGCGGGACTGCGGCCTTCGTCGATGCCGAACATGCGCTCGACCCGATCTATGCGAAGAAACTCGGGGTCGACACCGACAACCTGATCGTCTCCCAGCCGGACACGGGCGAGCAGGCGCTCGAGATCGTCGACACGCTGGTCCGCTCGAACGCGATTGACGTGCTGGTGGTGGACTCGGTTGCCGCACTCGTGCCGCGCGCCGAGATCGAGGGCGAGATGGGCGACAGCCATGTGGGCCTACAGGCGCGGCTGATGAGCCAGGCGCTGCGAAAGCTGACCGGCTCGATCTCGCGCAGCCGCTGCATCGTGATCTTCATCAACCAGGTGCGGATGAAGATCGGGGTCATGTACGGGAATCCCGAGACGACGACGGGGGGGAATGCGCTGAAATTCTATGCCAGCGTCAGGCTCGACATCCGCCGGACTGGCCAGATCAAGGACAGGGACGACATCGTCGGCAACACGACGCGGGTGAAGGTGGTGAAGAACAAGGTGGCGCCGCCGTTCCGCCAGGTCGAGTTCGACATCATGTACGGGAGCGGGATCAGCAAGGTGGGCGAGATCCTCGACCTTGGTGTCAAGGCTGGGATCGTCGAGAAGTCGGGTGCATGGTTCTCCCATGATTCGGTGCGGATCGGCCAGGGCCGGGAGAATGCGAAAACCTATCTTGCCGAGCATCCGGAGGTGGCGGCGAAGATCGAGGCGGCGATCCGGACCAATGCCAGCGGGGTTTCCGAAGCGCTGATGGCGGGCCCCGACGCTGGCGACGACATGTGACGGCGGCCGGCGCGGCATGGTTCCGGGCCGGCGTGCATTTGCAGTAGCTTTTCCGTCATCATTCTGTTATGGAGTTCTGCCCTCGCTGAGGTCGGTCGGCACCTGCCGGTCTTCTCCGCCTCCGGGGGCATCCGCAGTCCGGGCTGATCCGGCGAACCGTGGAGAGTGGATCGGCAGCTGAGACGTCGCGGTTTGCGCCGACGCAATGGCAGGGCGGAGCGGGGCCTTGGCAGCCTCCTTGGCGGGGCCCGGTTGTGGCGGCCTTCCATTCCCAACGAGAAAGGACGATCATGGCAGCAACAAGGTCGCTCGGGTTCGAGGTCGGGGATACGGTGGTGTATCCCAAGCACGGGGTTGGCCGCGTGATCGAGGTCCAGACCAGCGAGATCGCCGGCGCGAAGCTCGAGCTTTATGTGCTGCGGTTCGACAAGGAGCGGATGACGCTCAAGGTGCCTGTCAACAAGGTCGAGACGGTGGGGATGCGCAAGCTCTCCTCGGAAGCGACCCTCATGAACGCCTTCCAGACCCTGAAGGGCAAGCCGCGGATCCGTCGGATCATGTGGTCGCGCCGGGCGCAGGAATATGAGGCGAAGATCAACTCGGGCGATCTCGTGTCGATCGCGGAGGTGGTGCGCGACCTGCACCGGGCCGAGGACCAGCCCGAGCAGAGCTATTCCGAGCGGCAGATCTACGAGGCGGCGATCTCGCGCCTCGCCCGCGAACTGGCGGCGATGAAGAACATCGACGAACCGGCGGCCCAGAAGGAAATCGAGCAGGTTCTGAAAGCCGCCTGACGGGCGCTGCCCGCACCGAGAGGCCGTGCAGGCGCCGGGCCCTGTCCGGCGCCCGGACGCGCGGCATCAGAGGAGGCGGATCTCGCGCAGGCGCTGCAACAGGAAGTCGTTGGCGGTGATCGGCGGCATGGCCGGGTTGGGCGCCAGCGGCCTGATCAGCCAGTCGGGCCGGAAATGCAGGAAGAACGGGGTGGAGTAGCGTGGCAGGTGGCGCCGCCCGGGCGCCGGGTTGACGACCCGGTGCGTGGTCGAGCGGAGCAGGCCTCCGGTCTGGCGCTCCAGCATGTCGCCGACGTTGACGACGAGCGCGCCTTCGGGCGCGGTCACGTCCACCCACTCGCCCTGGCGGGTCAGAAGCTGGAGGCCTGCCTCCTCGGCGCCGAGCAGAAGGGTGATGACGTTGATGTCCTCGTGGGCGCCGGCGCGCAGGTTGGGCGCATCTTGCGGCACGGGGGGATAATGGAGCAGGCGAAGCACGCTGTTGCCTTCGGCGACCGGGTCGGCGAAGAAGTCGGGTGCGAGGCCAAGGTGGACTGCGATGGCGCGGAGGATCCTGAGCCCCGCGGCCTCGAGGGCGTCGAAGAGGGCAAGCGCGGCCCCACGGAAGGCAGGCTGGCCCTGCGGCCAGATGTTGGGCGGCATGAAGGGGCGATAGCGGTGGCCTTCCGGCAGCTCGCGGCCGACATGGTAGAATTCCTTGAGATCGAACAGGTCGGAGCCTTTCGCGGTCTCGACGCCGAAGGGGGTGTAGCCGCGCGCGCCGCCCTGGCCTTGCACATGGGCGGCCATTTTCTCGGGCAGCGGGCGTGCGAAGAAGGCGCGGATTTCGGCGAGCGCCGCCTCGATGACGGGTCGCGGGATGTCATGGCCCTCGACCACGGCAAAGCCGGTCCGGGCGAAGCTTTCCCCGAGCCGGCGCGCGGCTTCGTCGAGGTCGGTCTCGACGAGGGAAAGGGGAATGGGCGCAAGGGGCGTTGCAGTGCTGGTCATGGCGTGGCGCTAGGTGGCGGGGACGCGTCGGGCAAGCGGCGGCGGGCAGGTGGACGCAGCAGCGCCATCGTGGCAGGCCGGCGGCGATGATGCGGACATGGCTTCTCGTCCTTCTGCTGGTGTTCGCCCGGCCGGCAGTGGCCGCCGACTGGACCCTGGCGCTTGCCGGCGAGCTTGCAGCGGCGGTTGACGGTGCGGCCGCCCACGGGCTCGACCCGGCGCGCTACGATCGCGATGCACTGTGGAACGCCGTGTCCGCCGCAGATCTCGCGGCCATCGGCCGGATCGCTCCTGCCGCGTTTGGCAGGCTGGCGGCCGACCTTGCCGGGGGCGCGGCGCCGGCGGCAGCGCGGCGGCACTGGCATCTGGCCGGGCCGACGCTCGGGCCGCAGGCGATCGCGGCGCTGATGGCACGGGCGCTTGCCGGCGAGGGTGTCGCCGCCGTGCTCTCCGCGCTGCCGCCGTCTGGCCCCGAGTATCAGGCACTGCAGGCCGCGCTGCTGACCGCCCCGCCGGAAGCGCGCGAGCGGATTGCGGTCAATCTCGAGCGCTGGCGGTGGATGCCGCGCGCACTCGGCGAGCGCCACATTCTCGTGAATGTCCCTGCGTTCGAGGCGCGGCTGGTGGAAGCTGGCAAGGTGGTCGCGGTGCACCGGGTGATCGTCGGCAAGACCAGCACGCCGACGCCCCAGTTTTCCGCGCTCGTGACTGCAGTCACCCTCAATCCGGAATGGGTGGTGCCGGCGAGCATCCAGCGCGAGAGTGTCAGCCGGATGATGGCGGCAAACCCGGCGCGGGCCAGGGCCCAGGGCTATGTGCGGACCGCGACGGGGGTCACCCAGCTGCCAGGACCACATAACCAGCTCGGCCAGGTGAAGCTCAGGATGCCGAACCCCTGGTCCGTCTACCTGCATGACACGCCGGCCAAGGCCCTGTTCGACCGCAAGGTGCGGAGCTTCAGCCACGGCTGCATTCGCACCGAGCGCCCGCTCGATCTCTCCGAACGGCTTCTGGCCGGCACCGAATGGGATCGCGGGCGGATCGATGCCGCAGTCGCCGACGGCAAGACAGTGGACGCGGTGCTGGCAGCGCCGGTTCCGGTCCACATCGTCTATTTCACCGCCGAAGTCGGTGCAGACGGCGGGCTTCGCCTGCACGCCGACATCTACGGGCGCGACCAGGCCGTTGCGGCAGCGTTGCGGAGCGAGGGTGCCGGCCGGGCGCGCGAGACGGCTGCAGCGGTCGCGACGGAGTGTGCGGCCGCCTAGGCGGCAGCGAAGCGACTGGCGACGAGAAGGCGGCCCGGCCCGAGCGCAGCCAGCACCCGGTCAAGCTCGTCAGGGGAGAAGGCGAAGCAGCCGTGGCTTCGGCCGATCTTGCCCTGGGCACGGGCGATCGCCGGGCTGACATAGTCGGCACCGTGGATCACGATGGCGCGCGCCTCGGCATTGCTGTTGGTGGGCTCGAGCCCGATGAGGCGCATCGAGCGGCCATGCCTGCCGACATAGAGGCTGGAGGTGAGGTAGCAGCCTTCTGACGAGGCGAACGAGCCTTCGTCGTTCGAGAATCGGTGGAGCAGCCCGGTGTGGGCAGGATCGGACCCCCGACCGTGGCTGACGAGGTGGGCGGAGATGCGACCGGCCTCGAGGTCGACGAGAAAGAAGCGTGGCGCCCGCGACGGCAGCGCATAATCGGCGATCCCGACCCGGTCAGGGCGTGGATTCATGGCCGACTGGCGGGCGAGGCTCTGACGGGCGAGCGTGACGAGGCTGGACGGGGAAAGCGGAGAGGCCGTTGCCCGCGCCGGGACGGCGAGGACTGCGCCCAGCCCACTCGCGAGCCCGAGGAGACTGCGCCGGCTGATCGAGGACGGCCGCGACATTGGCACAAGTGTGTGATGTGCGGCATGGCAATGCCGCAAGATCCTGCGCCGTCAGAGCAGACCAAGCGTTGCGAGGTCGCGCCAAAGCGAGGGCGGCAGCGGGTCGGCGGCTCCGAGATCTGGCGGGGCATCGGCTGGGTCGAGGTAGCGCCAGCCCTGATGGGCACGGCGCGGCGTCGGCACGGTCGGCACGAGATCGAGCGCGAGCCGGATTTCGGCGCCGGGCCGATCGGGAAGGAGCACCACCTCGAGGATCTGCTGACGGGCGACAAGGGTGTGGGCGATGATCCAGTAGAGCGAGCCGCCCGCGAGTTCCGCAGCGCGGCGCGGGGTCCTGGCACTGCTGATGCGGCCGACCCTGGCGCCATTGGCGTGCGTGAGGGCAAAGCGGTCCTGCACCTCGGCGATGTCGGCAAGGGTGCGGCAGGCGAAGGCGACGCGGGTGAGATGGAGCGGCATCGGGCTCGGCATCGGGCCCACGGCCCGGCGTGGTCAAGCGGTGACGGATGAAATGTTTCGAAGACCGGCACCGGCGGACTGCCGGCGAGGCCTTGCAACG
>CALLWN010000270.1 GCA_938016505.1 uncultured Sphingomonadaceae bacterium | reverse complement strand
ATCTCGCGGCGCACCCTTGCCGTGCACTCGGGATCGGGTGAGCCAGCGCACAGCACATTGACAGCCTCGGCATTGGCATAGGCGAGGCCGATCGCATGGTAACCGCGCGCTGCGCCGGTCTTCACGACCAGGCGGTAGAAGGCGGGTGTTCCGCCCGAGCCGGGGAGCATCACGAAAAGGCGGCCCCGCGCGGGAACGTCCGGGACCGGATTGATGACGAAATGATCGCCGGTCGTTGCGGCAATGCCGGGCCCCGTTGCTGCCGGCGAAATGTCGCGCTCGACGCTGGCAGGGACCGGTGGTGGCGGTGTCGGTGGCGGAGACAGTGCGGGCGCCGAAGGAGGCGCTGCCGAACTGTTCTTCGGAGCGCCTGACCCGGCGCCGCCCGTGTTGCCGCAGCCGGCGACCAGGAGGCCAACGAGAAGCCAGCGGAAGGTACAGCCTCGACCTGTCATGCCGCCCATACGAGGCGGCACGACGATTCCCCCGGGACTCAGCCCTCGCCGAGGTAGATCCGAACGATTCGATCGAGCAGCGCGAGGGCCTCCTCGCGCGGGCGCTGGAAGCTGTTGCGGCCGATGATCGAGCCATTGCCCCCGCCCGCCGCAATTGCGCGGGCATCCTCGAACACGGCATCCGAGCCCTTGGCCGCCCCGCCCGAGAACACGACCAGGCGGCGCCCCTCGAAGCAGGCCTGCACCACATGGGCCACGCGCTTGGCCTGGGTCGACCAGTCGCCGCCCTCATAGGCCTTCTTGGCGTCGGCCTGCTCGATATGGTCGCTGGGCAGCTTCACCTTCACGATATGGGCACCGATGAGGCAGGCCAGGTGGGCGGCATAGGCGCCCACATCGAGGGCAAGCTCGCCCTCCCTCGAAAGCTTTCCGCCGCGCGGATAGCTCCAGACGACTGCCGCGAGACCAACCGCCTTTGCCTCGGCAATCAGCTCGCGCGCTTCCTCCACCATCTCGTCGAAGCTCTCGGAGCCGGGGTAGATGGTGAGACCGATTGCAGAGCAACCCAGCCGCAAGGCATCGTCAACGCCTGCCGTCACTGCCTGGTCCTTGGCGGTTGCCCAGCTGTTCGAGCTGTTGACCTTGAGGATCGTCGGGATCTGCCCCGCGAAGGTTGCAGCCCCCGCCTCCAGCATGCCGAGTGGGGCAGCATAGGCGTTGAGCCCGGCGTCGATCGCGAGGCGGAAATGATAGTGCGGGTCATAGGCCGGCGGGTTGACCGCGAAGCTCCGCGCCGGGCCATGCTCGAACCCCTGGTCGACAGGCAGGATGACCATCTTCCCCGTGCCACCGAGGCGCCCGGCCATGAGGATGCGGGCGAGATTCGCTTTCGTGCCGGGGTTGTCGCTTTCATAGCGGTCGAGGATCTGGCGGACGGTCTCGGTCATCTTCATGCCTCGGGCTCCTTCTCGAGGGCAGCAACGCCGGGAAGCGTGCGCCCTTCCATCCATTCGAGAAATGCGCCGCCGGCCGTCGAGACCAAGCTGAACCGCTCGGCGATTCCGGCTGCGTGCAAGGCGGCCACGGTATCGCCGCCGCCGGCAACCGAAACCAGATGGCCCTCGTCGGTGAGGGCTGCCGCCACCCGGGCCAGCGCAAGCGTTGCCGTGTCGAAGGGGGGGAGCTCGAAGGCCCCGAGCGGACCATTCCAGACGAGGGTCGCGCAGGTCTTGAGAAGGTCGGCCAACGCCTCGACCGCGTGCGGCCCGAGATCGAGGATCATCTCGTCCGGCTCGACATGGTGGACATTGGAGATGCGGTGATCGGCGTGGGCCTTGAACTCGCGGGCGACGACAACATCGAACGGCAGATGGACGGTGCATCCCGCTGCATCGGCCGCAGCAAGGATGCGCCTTGCAGTCCCCACCTGGTCAGGCTCATGGAGCGAGCGGCCGATCGGAAGGTCCTTCGCCTTCAGGAAACTGTTGGCCATGCCGCCGCCGATGACGAGGTGATCGACCTTTTCCACGAGGTGCTCAAGCACCGCGATCTTGGTCGAGACCTTGGCACCTCCGATGACGGCCGCCACGGGCCGCCGTGGCGCGCCCAACACGGCCTGCAGCGCACGAAGCTCGGCTTCCATCTGCCGTCCGGCAAAGGCGGGAAGGACATGGGCGAGGCCCTCGGTCGAGGCATGGGCCCGATGTGCTGCGGAGAAGGCGTCGTTCACGTAGAAATCGCCGAGCTTCGCCATCTCGCTGACAAGCGCCGGATCGTTCGTCTCTTCGCCGGGGTGGAAGCGCGTGTTCTCGAGCACGGTGACGCTGCCGTTGGCGAGCTTCAGGGTTTCCGCGGCAATGTCGTCGCCCGCGCAGTCGGCAAGGAAGCCGACCGGCTGCCCGAGCACCTCGGCAAGCGCCGGGACAATATGGGCAAGCGTCATGTCCGGGTCTCGGCCCTTCGGACGGCCGAAATGGGAGAGCAGCAGCACGCGTGCGCCGCGGCCGGCAAGTTCGGAGATGGTCGAACGCGCGGCTTCAAGCCGGGTCACATCCGTCACCCGGCCCTCCGTCATGGGAACGTTGAGGTCGACCCGGACGAGAATGCGGCGCCCGGCAAGATCCTTCGGCAGATCATCGAGGGTGCGGAAGGTCACAACAGCCGCCCCATGGCAGCAGCCGTATCGAGCATCCGGTTGGAGAAGCCCCATTCATTGTCGTACCAGGAGACGACCCGCACCAGCCGTCCCTCGATGACGGCCGTCTCGAGGCCGTCGACGGTCGACGAGGCCGGATCATGGTTGAAGTCGACCGAGACCAGCGGCTCTTCAGTGTAGGCGAGGATGCCCGCGAGCGGACCTTCGGCTGCCGCCTTGAGCGCCCCATTCACCTCGTCGCGCGAGGTTTCGCGTCCGGGCACGAAAGTCAGATCGACAAGGCTCACATTGGCAGTCGGCACGCGCACTGCCGCGCCGTCGAGCCTGCCCTTGAGCGAAGGCAGCACTTCGCCAACCGCCCGCGCCGCGCCGGTCGTTGTCGGGATCATCGACATTGCCGCTGCCCGCGCCCGCCGCGGGTCGGAATGGATCTGGTCGAGGATCCGCTGGTCGTTGGTGTAGGCGTGGATGGTCGTCATCAGGCCGCGCTCGATCCCGACAGTCTCTGCCATCACCTTGGCAACGGGGGCGAGGCAGTTGGTCGTGCACGACGCGTTCGAGACGATGACATGATCTGCCGCGAGCCGGTCGTGGTTGACGCCGTACACAACGGTCAGGTCGGCGCCCTTGGCCGGCGCCGACACCAGCACCCGCCTTGCACCCGCGTCGATATGCGCGCGCGCCTTCGCCGCATCGGTGAAGTGGCCAGTGCATTCGAGGGCGATGTCGACCCCGAGTTCGCGATGCGGCAGCTTGGCAGGGTCGCGCTCGGCAGTCACGCGGATCCGCTGGCCGTTGACCAGCATCGAATCGCCGTCGGCCACGACCGTGCCCGGAAAACGCCCATGGACCGAATCGCGGGCCAGCAGCCGTGCATTGGCCGCAGCATCGGCAAGATCGTTGATGGCGACCACCTCGATGTCGGACCTGCCCGACTCCAGCGCGGCGCGAAGCACCAGGCGCCCGATCCGCCCGAACCCGTTGATTGCCACCTTCACCATCCTGCGCTCCTTGGTTCTCAGTTGGTCCGATCAAGCCTGGCGCGAACCCGGGCCGCAACGGCCTCGGGCGTGAAGCCGAAGTGGCGGAACAGGTCGGCGGCCGGCGCCGAGGCGCCAAAGGTATCGAGCCCGATCATGAGGCCATCGCAACCGATGATCCGCTCCCAGCCGAGGGTCACGCCCGCCTCAATCGAGACCTTGAGGGCGTCGGCGGGCAGAAGTCGAGCGCGTTCCGCAGCCGGTCGCTCAAGAAAATGCGTCCAGGATGGGAGCGAGACCACGTCACAGCCGATGCTGTCGCCTTCGAGCAGTGTCGCAGCATCGCGAGCGAGCTGCACCTCGGAGCCTGTCGCAACCATCACGACCCGCCGCTCTGCAGACGCTTCGACCAGCCGGTATCCGCCCTCCGCCGACCGGTTGGGACCGCCAGCTTCGCGCAGCGGCGGCAGGTCCTGCCGCGACAGCGCGAGGACCGACGGGCGATTGCGGTCGGCAAGCGCGAGCGCCCAGCATTCGGCAGTCTCGACGGCGTCGGCCGGGCGATAGACGGCAAGGCCGGGGATGGCTCTCAGCGCCATCAGGTGCTCGACCGGCTGGTGGGTCGGCCCATCCTCGCCGAGCCCGATCGAATCATGGGTCATCACATGGACGACACCGAGCTTCTGGAGCGCTGCAAGCCGAAGCGCCGGGCGGCAATAGTCGGAAAAGACGAGGAACGTGCCGCCGTAGGGGATGATCCCGCCGTGGAGCGCCATGCCGTTCATCGCAGCGGCCATCCCGAACTCGCGGATGCCATAGTGGATGTAGCGCCCGCCAGGCGAATCGCGGGTGAGGATGGCAAGACCTGCGGTGCGGGTGTTGTTGGAGCCGGTCAGATCCGCCGAACCGCCGACGGTCTCTGGAAGCTGGGCATTGACCTTCTCGAGCACCAGTTCGGAAGCCTTTCGGGTGGCAACCTTCACCGGCGCGATGGAGAGATCGAGCGGCGGCAGCCGGCCCTTCACCCTGCGCGCGAACTCGGTGGCCTGCGGGTGGGCGGCAAGCCGCGCCTCCCAGGCTTCGCGCACCGCACGGCCGCGGCCGCCCGCCGCGCGCCAGTCGGCGAGAATTCCGGCCGGGACCTCGAATGGCCCCGCTGTCCATCCAAGCTTCGCCCGGGCCCCTGCCACCTCAGCGGCGCCGAGCGGGCTGCCATGGGTCTTTTCGCTCCCGGCCTTGGTCGGCGCGCCAAACCCAATGATGGTTCTGCACCGTACGAGCGATGGGCGCGGATCGACCAGCGCTGCATCGAGCGCGCGGGCGATATCGGCAAAATCATGCCCGTCGCACGCCTCGACATGCCACCCGGCGGCCGTGAACCGCGCCGAATGATCCTCGGAGGTTGCAAGGCTGGTGGGACCGTCGATCGAGATGCCATTGTCGTCGAACAGGACGATGAGCCGGCCGAGGCCAAGATGGCCGGCAAGCCCGATCGCCTCGTGGCTCACCCCCTCCATCAGGCATCCGTCGCCGGCGATGACAAAGGTGCGGTGATCGACAAGCGCGTCACCGAACACGGCGTTCAGATGGCGCTCGGCGATCGCCATGCCAACGGCAGTGGCGAGCCCCTGGCCAAGTGGCCCGGTCGTGGTCTCGACACCTTCGAGCTCGGTTGCCTCGGGATGGCCGGCGCACGGCGAGTGAAGCTGACGGAAGGCCCGGATGTCGTCCATGGTCGGTCTGGCATAGCCAGCGAGGTGCAGCGCAGCATACAGCAGCATCGACCCGTGGCCGGCCGACAGCACGAATCTGTCACGGTCAGGCCAATCCGGTGCCTGCGGGTCGAACTTCAGATACCGTGCAAACAGCAGCGCGGCCACGTCCGCCATGCCCATCGGCATGCCCGGATGCCCGGAGCGCGCCGCTTCGACGGCATCCATTGCGAGCGCACGGATGGCGTTCGCCATCAAAGCCAAACGCCCGGCATCGCTCGCTGCGGTCACCCTGATCCCCTTGATGCAGCGCCACGGCAGAAGCCCTCGAGGCAGCGCAGCGCGGCCGATTCGGCCAAGCTGCTCGTCCCTTGCAAAGCCGACCCCTGAAATCAACCTGCCCCGCCGGCGCTCAGCCCGACCCGATCGCCGCGCAGCCAGTTGACCACAGCCGAGACCTGGTCTTACCGATGTCCGATAAGGGTTTGCGTTTCATGGCCCGCAGGGACGTCCGGGGAGCAGTTGCGGCAGCGGATTGAGGAGGGGGATATGGAACACCTGGGCACTGAAGGGCTGGAGCAACCGGATTTGGATGCGGACCTCTCGCTGTCCTCGCTGCTCGACCGGTTGGACCTCGCGGTCGCCCGCTGCATGACGGCAGCCGAGCGGATCGCGTCGCGGGAACTTTGCGCTCCCGGTCTTGAGGCGGAGGTTCGGCGCGCAATCGCCGAGTTGGACATGCTGCTCGGTCACCCCCATGGCTGAGGTGTTCGTGGAGGTTGGCGGACGCAGCTATCGGCTGGGATGCCGGGACGGTGACGAACAGGCGCTCGAGGCGGCCGCGCACGAGCTCGACCGCCGCGCCCATGCACTTTCCGGATTGCTGGGTGCGTTGACAGAGTCGCGCCTGCTTCTGATGGCCGGCCTCCAGGTCGCAGGCGACCTGCTCGAAGGCCGCGCGACCGGTGTGGATGCCCGGTCACTCGCCCGTCTGGCCAACCTTGCCCAATGTCTCGAGGCGCTTGCCGGCCGGCTCGAAGCTGTTGCAGGCCTTGAGGCCGGTCCGGCGCAGACCTAGATTGGCGAGTGGCGGGGTCTGGTCGATGCGCGCCATCGAACATCCCTGAGGCGATATCATCCGAAAGGGTGCTGTCCCTCGCCGGATCCTGGTCCGGCGATCACGGTGCCCACCTGGCGTTCATGGCGTCAGCGGATTTCCGGGCAAACGGTCAGACCGGTCCCGCCACCTCCGGCATGCAGGATGATGGATGGACCTTGCTGCGCGACAGGCCCTGCGAACCCGCGCCCGCACCGCGCGACGTGCCTTTGTTGCTTCGCTCGAGCCTCCGGTCCGGCAGGCCCTTGAACGGCGGATTGCGGACCGCGTCGCCGAAATCCTCCCCACGGATGCAGTGCTCGCAAGCTACGCTGCCACCGGCTCGGAAGTGAACCCGGCCCCGCTCGACCCGGGCTGTGCCCGGCTGTGTTTCCCGAGGGTGACCGGATCGCAGGCCCTCAGGTTCCACGTTGCGCGACGGGATGATCTCCGCCCCGGGGCCCACGGGATCCGCGAGCCTCTGGCAGAGGCCCCTGAGGTGCGCCCGACAGTCGTTCTGGTGCCGTTGCTGCTGTTTGATGTCTCTGGCGGACGGCTGGGCCAAGGTGGAGGCCATTATGACCGGACACTGCGCCACCTCCGACAGAGGGGGCCGCTCTTTGCGATCGGACTCGCATGGGACATGCAGGAGGCCGAGGGCCTCGCTCTTGCCGACTGGGACGAGAGGCTCGACCTTGTCGCGACGCCGAGCCGGCTGATCCGCTGCACAGGACCGGGTGAGGCGGCGCCGCGACCGGCTGACGGCTAGGCGATGCGCTGCGCTGGGGCTATGCGCATGGCCATGACTCCCAGTCTTCGCCGCCCCTTCGGCATCATCGGTCTGATCCTGTTCCTGTTCGTCTACGCCCTTGCAGCCGTCTGGATCGCCGAGCCCGTCGCTCGCCTGCATCCGCTGGTGCAGCTTCCCGTATGGTTGGTGCTCGGCGTTGCCTGGGTCATCCCCTTTCGTCCGGCGCTCCTCTGGATCGAGACCGGCAACTGGCGACAGCTCCGGTGAGCCGGGTCCGCCCGGAGGCCGCGCGCACGATGGAGCAGGTCAGGCACGCGGTCGACTCGATCGACGCGGAACTGGTCGGCCTCCTCGCCGAGCGCATGCGCTTCATGGATGCGGCCGCCCGGATCAAGCCCCGGCGCGAGGATGTGCGCGACGAGGCGCGCAAGGCCGCAGTCATCGCCCATGTCAGGCAGCTTGCACAGGACCTTGGAATCGACCCCGGGGTGATCGGCTCGATCTGGAACCAGCTGGTGGAGGCCTCGATCGCCCACGAACTTGAGGCTTGGGATCGCCTGCGTAACCCTTCTGCGGCACAATGTGAAAGCGCGCCCGGGGCTTCCAACCCCTGGCGCGAGTGACGGGGCTCGAACCCGCGACCTCCGGCGTGACAGGCCGGCGCTCTAACCGACTGAGCTACACCCGCACAGGGAAGCGGGCCTCTATGGTGGCCATCCCCAACCTGTCAAGCGATGGCTGCCGCCCAACGACGCAAGCGTTCAGGCATCACCGCCCAGGCCCATGAACGCCAGCGTCAGGCGGGCGAGTTCCGGTCCGGCATCTTCCTGGATGAAGTGGCCGGCGTTGCGGATGATGGCATGGGGCTGCCCTGCGGCGCCGGGGATCCTCTGCTGGAAGATCTTGGCATAGGGCGCGGTCATCGGGTCGCTGTCGCCGAACAGGGTCAGGAACGGCCGGTCGAACCTTGCGAGCGTGTCCCATGCCAGGAGATTGGTCAGCGCCGAGGCATCGTCAGGTGAGATCGGAACCAGAAGAGGCAGACGCCGCGGCGCACCCAGGCTGCGCGGGTCGGGGAACGGCGCATTGTAGGCCGCCCTCGCTCCGGCCGAGATGCCCCGGGCCGTTGCCTGCTGGACAATCCCGCCGCAGTCGAACGGGTCGACCTGCTGACTGAACCTGCGCCAGCGCAGGAAGGCTTCGGTGGGCGGAATTCGACCGTCGGGCAGAAGCGTGTTCGAGGCGATGACGCGCGCAAACTTGTCGGAACGCGCAGCCACGAGGCGCAAGCCGAGCAACCCGCCCCAGTCCTGGCAGAACAGCGTGACGTCGGTGAGTTCCTGAGCGTCGAACCACTGGGCCAGCCACGACACCAGCACTTCATAGCCGATCTGGTCGGCATACAAGGGCTTGTCCGACTGCCCAAAACCGAACAGGTCCGGGGCGATGACGCGCGCGCCCGCAGCGGCCAGGGCGGGCATCATCTTGCGGTAGAGATAGGCCCAAGTCGGCTCGCCGTGCAGAAGAAGAACCACCGGGCCGCCAACTGGACCGGTGGCGTAGTGAGCGGTCCTCACGAGCCCGAAGGGCGGAAGCCTGAACTCCGTGAACTCCGGCAGGTAGGGCCAATCCTCGAGGTGCAGGAACCGGACATCGGCAGTGCGATACACGCTCATGGACGCTCCCCCCGGTAGCAGGCGTCGGACCTCTGCCGGGCGAAGCCGGCCTCGACAAGGGGGATGGACCTGGAAACAGGCGGTTGCGCCCGAGGGGTGGTCACGGCTAGGCGCGCCGCGATGGACATGGACATGAAAAAGGCGCGGGCCAGCGCCTGGTTCAAGGAGCTTCGGGACCGTATCTTCGCGATCTTCGAGACAATCGAGGACGAAAGCGCAGACGTGCCCGTTCTCGCCAGTGCGCCCACCGCCCCTGGTCGCTTCGAGACCCGCGACTGGACCCGGACCGATCCGTCAGGTGCACCCGGTGGCGGCGGCACGATGGGCGTGATGAAGGGTCGGGTGTTCGAGAAGGTTGGAGTCAATATCTCGACCGTTCATGGCAACTTCCCCGAGGATTTCGCTAAGGCGATTCCCGGAGCGGCCGATGACCCAGAGTTTTTTGCGACCGGCATCAGCCTCGTGGCCCACATGGCGAACCCGAATGTGCCCGCCGTTCACATGAACACGCGGTTTCTCGTGACCACGAAATGCTGGTTTGGAGGTGGCGCAGACCTGAACCCGGCATTCCCGCGCGAGGAGGATACCGCGGCCTTCCATGCCGCGCTGAAAGCCACCTGCGATACCCATGGCAAGGACTATTGGGAACGCTTCTCGAAATGGTGCGAGACCTATTTTTTCATTCCCCACCGGAACCGGGCCCGGGGCGTTGGCGGCATATTCTATGACTATCTCGAATGCCCTGACGATCCATCGTTCGAGGCCCATTTCGCGTTCACGCGGGCCGTGGGCGAGACCTTCGCCCGCGTCTTTCCCGAAATCGTGAGGCGCCGGATGGGCGAACCCTGGGACGACTCAGCGCGACTGGCCCTGCTGCGCTATCGAGGCCTCTACGCCGAATTCAACCTCGTCTATGACCGCGGCACCGTGTTCGGCCTGAAGACTGGCGGAAACACGGACGCGATCCTGATGAGTCTGCCCCCAGAGGCGCGCTGGGACTGAGCCCGGCGCTAGCCCGCGAGGGTGCGGTAAGCCCGCCCCGCGACCAGCGCGACCATGACGGTCAGTGACGTCTGGAGTGCCGCGAGCAACAGGCCGTTCACCCACTGCGCAGGGCCCCACCCCGTTGCGGGATCCCCGAGCAGGAGCGTGGCGATTGCCGCAACAGGTGCAGCAAGGGCGACAAGGAGGACGGCGAGCACGAAGAACCCGACCATGAGCGCGAGGAGCAGCACGATGAGACCAAGCGTCCGGCCGCTTGTGAGTTCCCAGCTTCTTTGCAGGGCGGCAAGAACGCCGCCGCCTTCCCCGACGAGGACAGGGAGAGCAACCATCATCCTGGCGAAGAGGTAGACCCCGACCCCGACCATCGATGCGCCCGCAAAGGCGAGGACGGGCTGACTGGACGCCATGGCCTGCAAGCCGAGCGAGACTGGCACCGCCTGAACAAACCCGATGGCAACGCCCTGGGGGAGCAGGCGAGTCAGCCGGGCGAGCAGGCTGCCGACCGTCTCGCCTGCCTGGCCGATGGCGAGCGCCGTCACGAACAGCTGACCAAGAATGCTGAGCAGCAGGACCGCGAGCAGCAGCAGGCCGACGGCAGGCCCGGGAGGGCCGAGGTCCGGCTTCGGCTCGAGCAGATCAAGCCCCATCGCGCGGACCAGAAGAAGCAACGGGAGAACAAGCAGCGCTCCCGAAACCGGAACGATGGCCCACCCTTCGTTTCGCAGACACTCGCGGACCCCGGGCAGAACGTCCGTCAACGGCGACCGGCCCGTAGTCACCGCACCGCTCAGTCCGCAGTCTTGATTCCGGTCTGGCCCAGCAGCGCCTGGAGCTCGCCGGCTTCGAACATTTCGGTCATGATGTCGGATCCGCCCACAAACTCACCCTTGACGTAGAGTTGCGGGATTGTGGGCCAGTCGCTGAACGACTTGATGCCGGCCCGAAGTTCCGGATCCTGGAGCACGTCAACGTCATGAAACGGAACCTCGAGATGCTCAAGGATCGCCACAGCCCGGCCCGAGAAGCCGCACTGCGGGAAGAAGCGGGTCCCCTTCATGAAGAGAACCACATCATTCTCGGAGACGATCTTCGCAATCCTCTGGCCGACGTCGTTCATGATCAAGCCTTTCTGCGTGTGGAGAGCGCGCGTCAACCCTGACGCGGCCGAGTGGTGAGGCGCAGCGCGTGGAGTCTTCCGCCCATGTCGGAGCCGATTGCCTCATAGACGAGGCGATGCTGACGCACCCTCGGGAGGCCTGCAAAGGCCGATGATACCACCGTCGCCTCCCAGTGGTCGTCGTCGCCCGCGAGGTCCACGAGACTGACCTCCGCATCCGGCAGCGCGGCCTTGATCCGGCGCTCGATCTCAGCTCCGCTCATCGGCACGAAACACCCTCCATCCTGCGACCGTCCTGAACGCTCCTGCCAGATCAAACTCTGACAGGAACCATCAGTTATCGGATAGCGGTGTCGCGCCCACATCGCAACCGCCCTGCCCGCCTCGACCTCCCTTTCGTGCGCCTTGCTCAGGCGACCCTGGGCGGGCCCTTCGTTGTGCTCACGAACCGGGCCAGATCCTCGAGCGCCGTCCGCAGCCCCGGGTCGCTGATGCACCTTAGCGAGACACCAGGCTCGGAAGCTGCAGTGCGCAGCGGTTCATCGGGAACCGCCGGTTGCAGTCTTGGAACGGGGCCCTGGACCAGCCGGACCCGTCCCACCGCCACGGTGCCGAGGATCCGGTTGCAGCGCTCGAGGATCATCGGCTCGGCATGCTGAAGCTGCAGGGCAAAGGGGCCTTCCACGCGGACCACGAGCGTGGCCCCCGACTGGCCGGCCTTGCCCCGCAACGGACGCAGAGCTTCGGGCGCCGACCAGCGCGCGTATAGAGGGCCGACGATTTCGCGCCATCGCGCGACGAGCTGCCCTTCCGCAAAACCGAATCGCCGGAATGCGCCCGCGCCCGCGCCGGCAAGCAG
>CALLWN010000269.1 GCA_938016505.1 uncultured Sphingomonadaceae bacterium | reverse complement strand
ATGTCGAATCGGTTCGCGCCTTCTGGAACGACCCCGACTACCAGGAGAGGGTGAAGCCGCTGCGCGCCGGCGCCGGCGACTTCCACGTCGCCATCTTCGAAGGCGCGCGCTGATGGCCCTTCTCGAGCAGGCCTACCCGGTCCTCGTCTGGCTCCATGTCCTCCTGCTCGTCGTCTGGCTCGGCGGCGACATCGGCGTGTTCCTGCTTGGCCAGCATTTCCGCAGGCGCCACGCCTACAGCCTCGAGACCCGCCTCGTGCTCCTGAAGCTCCTCGTCGCGCTCGACATGGGCCCGCGCTCGGCCTGGGCGCTGATGGTGCCGTCCTCGATTGCGCTGCTTGCCGCCGGCGGCTGGTGGCCAGAACTTGACGCGAAACTCGTCCTCGTCGCGCTTGCCCTCGGCCTCGGCTGGCTCGCGCTGGTGTGGGTTGCCCACCTCAACGACCAGACCCCGCTCGCGGCCCGCTGCCGCCAGGCGGAAGGGGTGCTGCGCTGGGGCCTCGCCGGCTTCTATCTCGTCCTCGGCCTCCTCTCGCTCAGGAACGGCGGCCCGCTTCCCGGCTTCGTCGCGTGGAAGGCGCTGCTGTTCGGGCTCATCTTCGTGGCCGCCATCCTGATCGATCTCGCCTTCAGGCCGGTCGGCCCGCGGCTTGTCGCCCTCATCCGCGACGGCTCGTCGGATGCAACGGAGGTGCCGCTGCGCGCCGCAATGGACCGGACCCGGGTCTTTGTGCTCGCCGTCTATGCCCTGCTGCTGGTCACAAGCTATGTCGGCGTCGTGAAGCCCGGCGCCTGAGCGCTCGCTCAGGCCGCGGCCCGGCGCCCGGCGAGCGAGAAGCGCTTCCGCAACACCAGCGCCGGCTTCTCGACGAAATGCCAGGACGCCGCTGCCACCAGCACCACGGGCACTGCCGCCATGAGCGCCAGCAGCCACCAGTCGGAAACGCCGGTTGCAAGCACGAGCAGCTGCAGGATCGGGAAATGGTAGAGGTAGATGCCGTAGCTGAAATCGCCGCCGCCGAGGATCTCGGGCTTCGGCAGCCGGGCGAGGCCGAACCAGATGGTGAGATAGGCGAGCACCGGGGCCAGCGCGAGCCAGAACAGCGGGACCTTGAGCCAGCCGGCATCTCCCAGAAGGCCGACGGCGGGGATCACGAGCATCGAGGCAAGCGCAAGCCGCCAGTCGAACGGCACGCGATCCCGCAGGACGAAGAGGAGGCCGCCGAGGAGGAAATAGGGGATCACCTTCATCGCCTGCGGCAGGATCCCCTCGCCGATCGGGAGCACGCTGCCCTCGGCCGCGCCCGATGCCCGCGCCACGGCAAGCACGGCCGCAAGCGCGACGAGGGCGACATAGACCAGCGCATAGGGCCACCAGCGCCGGGCCAGTCCCAGAAGCATCAGGCCGCCGAGCCCGACATAGGAGGCATATTCGAACCGCACGGTCCACAGGCTGCCATTGACGACTCCGGTGACCGGCAGTGTCTCGAACACGCCGGGAAGCTGGTAGGCGACGAGCCCGATCACATTGCCGAGGTAGCGCGCCACCAGCGGATCGGCGAAATAGGCCGACGCCGGCATCCAGGTCACCAGCGGCCCGACGACAGCCGCCGAGAGGGTGACGACGCACAGCAGCGCCGGGACGATGCGGGCCACCCGGTTGAGGAGATAGGCACCAAGCGTGACCCGGTGCGCGCTCGCCGTCACCAGAAAGCCGGAGACAACGAAGAACATCGGCACAAACACGTTGACAAGGAACCAGAAGGGCGTGGCATCGACCAGCCGGGCGTTGCCGGTGGTCAGGGGAAAACAGTGCCAGACAACAACGCCCGAGGCGAGCACGACCCGCAGCAGGTCGAAGCCGGGGCCGATCCCGCCAAAGCGCTCCAGCCGCGCGCCGATGCTTTCCGCCATCTCGTCTCCGGGGCCGCGATCGGCGGGCGGGTAGGCGCTGGAGGAGGAGGTGTAAAGATGGACCGGTCCCAAGTGGATCGATCATGAAGCCGTTCCCCCCCGGCATCGTGGTCGCCGTGGCCACCCTTGTCCTGCTGCGGCTGCTGCCGGCGCCGGCCGGCCTCTCGGCAGACGGCTGGCTGGTGGCGGCGGCCGCCGCCGCCATGGCGATCCTCTGGGTCTCGGAGGCGATCCCGATTGCCGCGACTGCAACGCTCCCCTTCATCCTCCTGCCGCTGTTCGGAACCGCGACCCCCGCCGGCGTTGCCGCGAACTACTGGTCGCCGATCCTGTTCCTCGTGCTCGGCGGGGCGATGGTCGCCCGCGCGATCGAGAAGGCGGGGCTGCACCGGCGCATCGCGCTCGCAGTCGCTGCACGCACCCGCGGCACCGAGCGCGGGCTCCTCCTCGGCTTCATGGCCGCGACCGCGGTCACCTCGATGATCGTCTCCAACACCGCCACCACGCTCATCATGCTCCCGGTGGCGCTCGCCCTCGTCGGCGCGCTCGAGGCAGCGCGCGGGCCCGAGGCCGAGGCCGGCCTCGCCAGGGCCCTTGTTCTCGGGGTCGCCTGGGCGGCGACGATCGGCGGGCTCGGCACCCTCGTCGGCTCGCCCACCAACGCGATCGCCGCCGGGATCCTCAACCGCGCCCTCGGGACCGACATCGGCTTCCTGTCCTGGCTCG
Organism: uncultured Sphingomonadaceae bacterium; assembly: GCA_938016505.1. Classification (GTDB taxonomy): domain Bacteria; phylum Pseudomonadota; class Alphaproteobacteria; order Sphingomonadales; family Sphingomonadaceae; genus Thermaurantiacus. The sequence continues at coordinate 4,405 of CALLWN010000269.1, read as the reverse complement.
GCTTCGGGCTCCCGGTGGTGGCCCTCGCGGTCCCGCTGGCGGCGCGCCTGCTGGCCAGTCTCCACCGGCTCAACGCCAACCCGGTCGACCCCGCCGTCATCGAGGCCGCGATCGGCCGGCCGGGGCCGATGACGGCTGCCGAACGGCGGCTGGTGCCCGTGCTCGTCCTTCTGCTCGCCGGCTGGGTCCTGCTGCCCCTGGTGCGCGATCTGCTGGGGCTGCCAGCCGTCGACGACGCAATCCTCGCCATGATCGCAGCGCTTGCCCTTTTCGTCATTCCCGACGGCGCCGGCGGCCGCCTTCTCATGCCCGGTGATCTGGCCCGCCTGCCGTGGGAGGTGCTGCTGCTGTTCGGCGGCGGCCTCGCGCTTGCGGCCGCCATCACCGACACCGGGCTTGCCGGCTGGGTCGGCACCCGGCTCGACGGGCTGGCAACGCTCCACCCCTTCCTGCTCGCCATGCTCATCGTCGCACTGATGGTGGTGGTCACGGAATTCGCCTCGAACGTCGCAACCGCAAGCGGGTTCATGCCGGTCGTGGCCGCAGTGGCGGCCGCGGGTGCAGCCCCGCCGCTCGCCCTTGCCATCCCGGCCGCGCTCGCTGCATCCTGGGGCTTCATGATGCCCGCCGGAACCCCGCCCAACGCCCTCGCATTTGCCAGCGGCCGGATCCGCGTCGCCGACCTCGTGAAGGGCGGCTTCTGGCTCAACCTGCTCGGGGTCGGGCTGCTGCCCGCCATCGGCTTCCTCGTCGCGCGCTGACGGCTTTCCCTTTTGCCGCCACGCGCTAGAGAGAGCCCGAGGGGACGCCCATGAAACTTCTCGCCGGAAACAGCAATCCGCAACTGGCGCGGGACATCGCGGCCTATCTCGAGATGCCGCTCACCGACGCGAGCGTCCGCCGCTTCGCCGACGAGGAGGTGTTCGTCGAGATCCACGAGAATGTCCGCGGCGAGGATGTGTTCGTGATCCAGTCCACCTCGGCGCCGGCCAACGACAATCTGATGGAGCTCCTCATCTGCATCGACGCGCTGCGCCGCGCCTCGGCCCGGCGCATCACCGCCGTCATCCCCTATTTCGGCTATGCCCGCCAGGACCGCAAACCCGGGCCACGGACGCCGATCTCGGCCAAGCTCGTCGCCAACCTCATCACGGTCGCAGGGGCCTCGCGGGTGCTCTCGGTCGATCTCCACGCCGGCCAGATCCAGGGCTTCTTCGACATCCCGACCGACAATCTCTACGCTGCCCCGGTCATGGCCGCCGACATCGAGGCCCGCCACCCCCGCGACCGCGAGCGCCTCACCGTCGTCTCCCCCGATGTCGGCGGGGTCGTCCGTGCCAGGGCGCTCGCCCGCCGGCTCGACAACGCGCCGCTCGCCATCGTCGACAAGCGGCGCGAGCGGCCTGGCGAATCCGAGGTCATGAACATCATCGGCAATGTCAGGGGCCGGGCCTGCATCCTCATCGACGATATCGTCGACTCGGCCGGCACGCTGTGCAATGCCGCGCTTGCGCTGCGCGAGGCCGGGGCAACCGCGGTCTCGGCCTATGTGACCCATGGCGTGCTCTCGGGCGGCGCGGTCGCCCGCGTCGAAAGCTCGGGCCTCGACGAGCTCGTCGTCACCGACTCGATCGCGCTTCCCGAAGGCGCCGCCAGCGCCCGCAAGCTCCGCCTGCTCTCGATCGCCCCTCTCGTCGGCGAGGCCATCCGCCGCATCGCCGACGAAAGCTCGGTCTCGAGCCTGTTCGACTGAGGAGAGTCTCCAGTGCCTGTCAGCCGCCTTGCCGTCAGTCTCGCCACGCTTCTTGCCGCAACCGCCGCAGCGGCCCAGCCTGGCAGGTTCTTCGACACGGTCGACACCAACCGCGACGGCGTGATGAGCGCCGCCGAGTGGAAGGCCTCGGGCCGGCAGCCCCAGGGCTTCCTGATGATGGACGCGAACGGCGACGGCAGGGTCACGCGCGCCGAGGCCGACGCCGCGATGGCGCGGATCCGCGCCGGCGGCGCACCCGCCGGCCCTGCTGCCGCGCCGAAATGACCGCCTCCCGAACCGCCCGGCTGGCCCTCCCGCCTTCAGGCCCTGCGGCCTAGCTGTCGCGGGTCCAGCGCATCGGGTGCGGGTCGAGCCGCTCGAGGATGTAGAGGCTCCCGCCGGCGCCACGCATCAGCCGGAAGCCATCGTCGAGGTAGCTGATGACGACCTCGATCGGACCGCCGGCGCCGCCGGTCACCGGGTGGACGCTGCGGCCTGACGCCGTCGTCAGGATCGCGCGGTCGAAGCGGATGTCGATCCGGCTCTCGTCCTCGATCCGGTAGTCGCCGGCAAGCACCAGCAGGCCCGGCGCGCCGGCCGCGTCGAGGAAATGGATGATGTTGTCATAATGGCCGGTCGCCGGGTCGGTCTCCTGGAAGATCTCGACTGCAGTCACCGGCACGGGCGGCAGCAGGCCGAAGCTGTAGCGGGCGAGCGTCGTGTCCCGGAGCAGCCCGAGGCTCGAGTAGAGCAGGTGCCAGCGGCCCTTCAGCAGCGCCTGGGCCGAGGCCGGCTCCGGGGTCGGGTTGAGCGGTTCGAGCTCGCGCGCGAGCGCCTTCAGGCGGGCGACTTCGGCGCCGCCCTCGGCAAAGCCCACTTCCGTCGCCGCACCGAGCGCGGCCAGGTCGGTCTTCAGCCGCGCCGCCCTCGCACAGGCCGGCCGGGGGAGCGAGGCAAGCGCGTTTTGCATCGCATCACGCTGCGACGCGCGTTCCGGGCAGTCAACCTGTCGCATTTGGCCGCTGCATGGGCAGGCGGCGGGCCAGAGGCTCAGTCGACGACGGTCAGCACGATCTTGCCGACATGCCGGCCCGCCTCCATGTGGCGGTGCGCTGCCGCCGCCTCGGCAAGCGGGAAAAGCTTGTCGACCCGGGCGCGGAGGCGGCCGTCGGCAAAGGCCGGCCAGACCTTCTCCCTGAGGCTGGCCGCGATCCGGGCCTTGAAGGCAGTGTCGCGCGGGCGGAGCATCGAACCCGTCAGGGTCAGCTGCCGGCGCATGATGAGGCCGATGTCCACCTGGGCGCGCTGGCCGCGCTGGAACGCGATCGAGACATGCCGGCCCCCTTCGGCAAGACAGACGAGGTTGCGCGGCACATAGTCGCCGCCCACCATGTCGAGCACGATGTCCACCCCGCGCCCGCCAGTCAGCTCGCGCACCTCGGCGACATAGTCGCGGGCATTGTAGTCGATGGCATGGTCGGCCCCCACCTCGCGCGCGGCCGCGCATTTCTGGTCGGTCCCGCAGGTCACATAGACCTCGAGCCCGAACAGCTTGCACAGGTCGACTGCGGTGACGCCGATGCCGGAGGTGCCGCCATGGACCAGCACGGTGTCGCCCGCCCTGGCGCCTGCCACGTCGAACAGGTTCGACCAGACGGTGAAATAGGTCTCGGGAAGCCCGGCCGCCTCGGTGAAGCGCATGCCCGGCGGCACCGGCAGGCACTGGCCGGCCGGCGCCACCGCATACTCGGCATAGCCGCCGCCAATCAGAAGCGCCGTCACCGGGTCGCCTGGCCTTGGCTCCGTCACGCCCTCGCCCACTGCCACCACCTCGCCAGCCGCCTCGAGCCCGGGAATGGTCGTGGTGCCCGGCGGCATCGGGTAGAGGCCGAGCCGCTGGAGGATGTCGGGCCGGTTGACGCCTGCGGCATGCACCCGGATCAGCACTTCGCCCGGCCCCGGCACCGGCACCGGACGGGTCACCGGAACCAGCACCTCCGGCCCGCCGGGCCCTGCCGGGTCGATCGCCACCATCGTCCCGGGCACCGCCCGAGTCTCGCCAGCCGCTGCCGTCGCCATCCCCGTCTCCCGCCTCACCGACGGTGTCGAGCAAAGCAGCCCGGCACGCCGGGCGCAAGGCGGCGCCAGCCCGCGCCCGCAGGCTTGCGCAGCCGGCGCTGCTGGCCGACAAGCCGGCCATGGACCCCGACGATCTCCTCCCCGCCCGCCCCGACGATCCGCTGCGCCTGCTCGCCCGCCAGGATCTCGACCCCCTGTCGGTCGCCGAGCTCAAGACCCGAATCGCCGCCCTCGAGGCCGAGATCGCGCGCACCCGGGCGAAGCTCGAGGGCGCAAGCCGGCACCGCTCGGCGGCCGACGCCCTGTTCCGGAAGCCCTGAGGTGGGCGTCGCCCGGCTGCTCGTCCGCCTCGTCGGCCGCGATCTTGCCCGAATCGTCGCGCGGCCCGGCGAGGCGCTGTTGCCGCCGCTGTTCTTCCTCCTCGTCGCCATTGTCTTCGCCTTCGCGCTCGGGCCCGAACCGGGGCTGCTCGCCCGCGCCGGCCTTGCCGTTCTCTGGGTCGGCGCGCTGCTCGCCGCCCTGCTGCCTGTCGCCGGCCTGTTCGCAGCCGACGCAGCCGACGGCACGCTCGAC
>CALLWN010000268.1 GCA_938016505.1 uncultured Sphingomonadaceae bacterium | reverse complement strand
GATGCCCCTGCCGGATCACGAGCCGCATGGCGACCTTGAGGCGAGCAAGACGCGGACACCATGGTGTTGCGGCACTGCCCGGCGCCGGATCTTCCGGGACGCCGGAAAACCGCACCAACACGCGCGCCTCGACGAAAACTCCCCGGCCGGCGTGAAGATCCTGGCCCGCGCTCCGTTGGCTGAAACTTTTGGCGGAGGGATGAATGCCGTCGCGGAACAGGCAAGCGTGCGCGCTGGCAGCTGGAACTGCGCCGGGTCGCGCGCAGCCGCATCCGGGCGGACGGCAAGCGGATTTCCGGCGAACCGGGCGTCGGTGAACACGTCCGACACATGGCAGATGGGCCAGGGGCAGCTCATGCAGCGGGCGCCAAACCATCTGGCCGCACCTCGAGATTGTCGAGCAGGCGCGTGGTGCCGAGCCGCGCTGCGGCAATCAGGCGGCCAGGGCGATCGAGCGTGGCCAGCGGCACAAGCGTGTCCGGATCGACCAGGGCGACATAGTCGACGGCGGCAAACCCTGCGGCGCAGATCCTCGAGCCCGCCTCGGCCAGCGTCGCGTCGATCGCGGCCCCGGCAGCAAGGGCCGCGGCCGCTTGATGCAGCGCCCGCGGGAAGGCCGCCGCAATCGCCCGTTCCTGCGGCGAGAGATAGGCGTTGCGCGAGGAGAGGGCGAGCCCGTCGGAATCGCGGCAGGTCGGGCCCGGCAGGATCGCGACGGGAAGGTCGAGATCGGCCACCAGCCGGCGGATGACCGCAAGCTGCTGCCAGTCCTTCTCGCCGAACACGGCAAGGTCGGGCTGCACCATCCCGAACAGCTTGGCGACAATGGTTGCGACCCCGTCGAAATGCCCTGGCCGCACGGCACCTTCAAAGCCTTCGGTAAGGCCGGACACCGAGACGCGGGTTGCAAACCCCGGCGGATAGACTGTCTCGGTGGCAGGTGCGAACAGCAGGTCGCAACCTGCCTCGGCCAGCAGCCGGCGATCGCGCGCCTCGTCGCGGGGATAGCGGGCGAAATCCTCGCCCGGTCCGAACTGGGCCGGGTTCACGAACAGCGAGGCGACAACAAGTTCGGCATGGGCGCGGGCAATCGCGACGAGCGACAGGTGGCCCTCGTGAAGCGCGCCCATCGTGGGCACCAGCGCAACCCGCCTGCCGTCAGCCCGGGCGGCAGCCACATGCGCCCGCACGCCAGCCACGTCGCGGACAATCGCAAGGGTTGTCATGCCCGAGTCTGCTGCTGCGCCATGATTGCGAATCCCCGTCGGTCCGGCCAAAGGAGCCGCCCGAACAGCGGAAACGAGAGCGATATGTCAACGCGCCCGGCGGTGCTGGTCTTGGCCAACGAGAAGGGCGGTACCGGCAAGTCGACCGTTGCCGTGCACCTGGCCGTGGCGCTGGCGGCGGAAGGCAAGCGGGTCCGGCTCTACGATCTCGACCAGCGCCAGCGGACCTCCATGCGCTATCTCGAGAACCGCGCCCGCCACGCCCGAACCCACGGTCTCGACCTGCCGCTCCCCTCGGCCGACGTGCTTCCCGAGGGCCATGACCCTGCCGGCCTGGTGGAGGCTGGTGGCGCCGATGTCCTCATCCTCGACACGCCGGGCCGCGATTCCGACGAGGGCCGGCGGGCGCTTTCGCTAGCCGACACCATCATCACCCCGATCAACGACAGTTTCATCGATTTCGACCTGATCGGCCGGGTCAACCCCGAGACCTTCAGGGTCGAGCGCCCGTCCTTCTACGCCGAAACGATCTGGAAGGCGCGTCAGGCGCGGGCGCGACGCGACGGCACCACTGTCGACTGGGTGCTTCTGCGCAACCGCCTCTCCGCCCTCGAGGCGCGCAACCGCCGCAGGCTGGGCGAGGCTCTGGCCGAGCTGGCGCCGCGGGTCGGCTTCCGGGTGGTGCCCGGATTGTCGGAGCGGGTGATCTACCGGGAACTGTTCCCGAGCGGGCTTACGCTTCTCGACTTCGCGCAGCTGGGCGAGCCGTCGATGAGCCATGTCGCAGCGCGTGCCGAGCTGCGCGAGCTCATGGCGGCGCTGTTTGGTGGCGAGACCAGGCTGTCGGCGTGCTGAAGCTTCTCCTGCTCGTCGGGCTGCTCGGGGTTGGCTGGTGGCTGCTCGGCCGCGGTCGGAAGGCCCGGTCCGGCCAGGAGATGACGCCTGCGGAGGCGCGCGCCCTTCTTGGCCTTGGGCCCGGCGCCGATCCGGCAGCGGTCCGGCTGGCTCACCGCAGGCTGATGAGCCGGGTGCATCCCGATGCCGGCGGGACCGCCGAACTCGCCCGGCGGGCCAACCTTGCGCGCGACATCGCGCTCGCGGCCCTTCCGCCACATGACCCCCAGCCTGAAAGACCGGAATGATGAACCAGCACCGATTTCCGCGCACCAGCCTGCGCGAATATGACATCCGCGGCATCGTTGGCGAGACGCTGTCGGAGACGGACGCCCACGCCGTTGGCCGCGGGTTTGGCACCGTTGTGCGCCGCGCTGGAGGGCGCACTGTGGCGGTGGGGCGGGATGGGCGGCTGTCGTCACCGGCGCTCGAGGCCGCCCTCGTCGAGGGACTTCTCGCCACGGGCTGCGACGTCGTGCGGATCGGCCTCGGCCCCACACCCATGCTCTACTATGCCGTCAAGGCGCTGGAAGCTGCCGGCGGCGTGATGGTGACAGGCAGCCACAACCCGTCCAACTTCAACGGGTTCAAGATGACGCTCGCCGAACGGCCGTTCTGGGGGGCTGATATCCGCGCGCTCGGGGCTGCGGCCGAGGCCGGCGACTGGGAGAGCGGAGCCGGCACCGTTCACGACGAGGATGTGCGCGCGCGCTACCTCAACCGGCTCCTCGAGGACGTGAGGCTGCCCGCGCTCAAGGTCGGCTGGGATTGCGGCAATGGCGCGACGGGCGAGATCGTGTCCGATCTCGTCAAGCGCCTGCCAGGCACGCATCATCTGCTCTTCCCCGAAATCGACGGCCGGTTTCCGAACCACCACCCCGATCCGACCGTCGAGGCCAATCTCGCGCCCCTGAAGGCGCTTGTTCGCGACCGCGGTCTTGATCTCGGCTTCGCCTTCGACGGCGACGGCGACCGGATCGGCGCCGTGGACGGCGAGGGCAGGGTGGTGTGGGGCGACCAGCTGTTGCTGGTTCTGGCCACCGCGCTGCTCCGGCATCTTCCCGGGGCGAGCATCATCGCCGATGTCAAGGCCAGCCGGGTCCTGTTCGACGGCGTCGCGGCACTCGGCGGCAAGCCCGTCATGTGGAAGACAGGCCACTCGCTCATCAAGGCCAAGATGCTGGAGACCGGTGCGCCGCTGGCCGGCGAGATGAGCGGCCACATCTTCTTCGCCAATCGCTGGTACGGCTTCGATGATGCGGTCTACGCTGGCCTGCGTCTTCTCGAGGCCATCGGCGAACTCGGGCGCAGCCTCGCCGCCTTGCGCGACGCGATGCCCGCAGTCGTCAACACGCCCGAGCTGCGTTTCGCCTGCGATGACACACGCAAGTTCGATGTGGTCCGACAGGTCCTCGACCGGCTGCGAGCCGAAGGCGCCAATGTCGACTCGACCGATGGTGCCCGGGTGACGACTGCGGACGGCTGGTGGTTGCTGCGCGCCTCGAACACCCAGGCGGTCCTGGTCGCGCGCGCTGAGGCGGCGAACGAACCCGCACTGGCCCGGCTTGTGGCGGAAATCGATCGCCATCTCGAGGCCTTGGGCGTGACCCGGAGCGAAGCTGCCCACTAGCGCGGCCAGGATCGCCTCGGGCCTGCGCGTTTTTGTCCTTGCCGTGGCTGGGCAGACTGGCTATGTTGCACCGCAGCATGGGCCGGCTTCCAGTCGGCGTCTTGCCGCCGGCAGAGCGGTCCTGCCCCGTTGCCAAGGAGCGTGAACGCGTGAAAGGCTTGCCCGACACGAAAGAACTGGAGCGCACGAAAGCCACGGTGCGCCACGGCAAGGGTGCGCGTGCTGCACTGCGGCCGCGGCCACTTGCCGAACCTGCAGGGCCGACTGCAATCGACCTCGCCACGATCCCCGAGACCATTCGAAAGGAAATGAGCATGAACGCCGAAACCGTCCTCAAGTCGCTCGAAGCGATCACCCCCGCTGTCGAAAAGGTTACTGCTGACGCGCTTGCCCAGGGCAAGGCCAACCTCGAGACCGTTGTCGAAAAGGGTCAGGAAATGATGGGAACTGCCGTCAAGTCCGTGACCGAAATGTCCGACTTCGCGAAGGGCAATGTCGATGCCATGATGGTCTCCGCCAAGGCTGCGACCTCGGGCTTCGAGACCATCGCCTCCATGATCGTCGAGCACTCGAAGAAGAGCTTCGAGGAAGCGACCTCGGCGATGAAGTCGATGGCCGCAGCCAAGTCTCCGGCCGAGCTGTTCCAGCTCCAGAACGAGTTCGCCAAGTCCCGCTTCGACCACGCCGTTGCCATGTGGTCGGCCATGTCGGAGACGATGCTCAAGGTCGCGGGCGATGTTGCCCAGCCGATGTCGTCGCGGGTCGCGCTCGCCGGCGAGACCCTGAAGGGCATGGTCTCGGCGAAGTAAGACCGGGAGGCTTGGGCCGGGCCTCCCGCCAAAGCCTCAGCCTCGCAGGGGAGGCGGCGGAGACAGTTCCGCCGCCTCTTCGCATTTGCGTGCGGCGAGCAGAAACTCGACATTCCCTTCGGGTCCGGTGATCGGGGAGGGGGTGACCCCGAGCACCTGCCAGCCCTGCGACTCCACCCAAGTCGCGGCAGCTGCACAGACCCGCTGGTGAACGGCCGGATCACGCACCACGCCACCCTTGCCGATCTCGTCGCGGTCCGCCTCGAACTGCGGCTTCACCAGCGCCAGCAGCGCGGCACCAGGCCGTGCGAACGCCAGCGGCCGTTCCAGCACTTTGGCAAGTCCAATGAAGCTGGCATCGCACGCAATGAAATCGACTTGTTCGGGCACGTGCGC
>CALLWN010000267.1 GCA_938016505.1 uncultured Sphingomonadaceae bacterium | reverse complement strand
ATCATGGGGTTGCGGTCTTCCGGCCCGGCCTCGAGCAGCAGCACACGGACCGAGGGGTCTGCGGTCAGGCGGTTGGCGAGCACGCACCCGGCCGAGCCTGCCCCGATGATCACATGGTCAAACCCTGCAGCAGTGGTCATTGGCTGTCGCTTTCCGGCGTGGAGGGTCTGGCTTCGGGCCCCGGCGCGCCGAGGTCGCGGGCCTGGGTCTTGCGCCGTGCGAGATTGGCCCGCAGCGCAGCGCGCAGCCGCGCCGACCTGCTGTCCCTGGCGGTTGCCGAGCTTCGCCGGCGGCTGTCGTCATGGTCTGCCATGCCCTGCCTCTTCACCTGGTCGCGTTAACCGTCGGAGAATTTGCCACGGGGTGTAAAAAAATGTTACAGCGCTTGCCGTGATCGAGCCGGCGGACGTTCATCGCGGGCGGAGGTCGGCCCGTGGCAGGGATGGTGCCGCGGCGGGTCAACGGCAAACCGGGACGCGGGGAGGGCGAGGGCATGGCTGCCGGACTGGCTGGCGCGGAAAGCCCGATCGGCATCGTGAGCCACCTCATTGCCTGCGCCGCGTTCCTGGTGCTGGCGGTGTGGCTTCTCCTCCAGTCGCGGCAGCGGACCTTCAGCCTTCTGGTCGCTGGCGCTGCGAGCATCGTTGCCGGCTGGGCCGGGCTTGTCGCGCTCGGCTTCGCCTTCGGGTTCGAGCGCGTTCCGGGGATCGGGCACGCCGAGACGCTTCGCACCGCCGGCTGGATCCTGGTGCTGCTGCTCGTTCTCCAGCGGCCGTGGGGGATGGACCGCGACTTCAGGTCGGGGTTCCTGGTGTCGGCCGGGCTCGGCTTCGCCGTGGCGTTGCAGCTGGTGATCGACAGTGTCTTTCCGTTCGGCGCGGCCGTCGGCCCCGAGCTAGCCGGGTCGCCGGCGGTGCTTCTGGCGGTCGTCACACGGCTCGTCCTTGCCATTTCGGGGATCGTGCTGCTGCACAACATCTACGTCAACTCGCTCGGCACGCGCGGACCCTCGATCCGCTTCTTCGCGATCGGCATCGGAGTGATCTTTGCCTACGATCTCAATCTCTACACCCTCCAGTTCCTGCTTGGCGAACTGTCGGAGGTGCTGGTCGAGCTCCGCGGTGCCGTGAATGCGCTTGGAGTCCCGCTGATCTTCCTCGCCTTCCGTGGCGAATCCTCGAACCGGTTCACACTGTCCCGCGACGCCGCCTTCTCGACCATCAGCTTCTCGGCGATCGGGATCTACCTCATCTTCATGTCGCTGCTGGCCTATGGCCTGCGGCTGGCCGGCGGCGACTGGGGTGTCGTGCTGCAGGTCATGTTCCTTGCCATCACCCTGATCGGCGGGGCGCTGGTGGCGCTGTCTCCGGCGATGCGGGCCCGGCTGCGGGTGCTGATCTCGCGGAACTTCTACCGCTATCGCTACGACTATCGCACCGAGTGGCTGGCGTTTCTCGACAAGCTCGACGCGGGCGCGCCGGGTGCCGAAGGGCCCCAGCCGATCCGCGAGCGCATCATCGAGGCGGTTGCCCGGGTTCTGAGCAGTCCGGGCGGTGCGCTCCTCGAGGCCGGAGAGGGCGGCGCCTTCGGTGCCACGGCGCAATGGAACTGGCCGGGATTCGATGCGGAGGCTGCGAGCGCCGCTCTCGAGCCAGGGTCGGGCCTGGTCGCCTTCATGGCCGAGACCGGCCGGATTGTCGACTTCGACCAGATCCGCGGCGGGTCTTCGGGCACCGGGCGGGAGGCGGACGGCGCCTTGCGGGGGTCGTACCCTGCCGGGCTTCTTGCGGACCGGTCGCTCTGGCTTGCCGTGCCGTTGCCGCATCGCGGCCGGCTTTCGGCGATCCTGCTCCTCGAGCGCAGCCCGGTGGTGCATGACCTCAACTGGGAAGACTATGACCTGCTGCGCACGCTCGGCCGGCAGGCGGCGAGCTATCTGGCCGAGGCCGCGACCCAGATGGCGCTCGACGAGGCGAAGAGCTTCGAGGATTTCAGCCGCCGCTTCGCCTTCGTGATGCACGACCTCAAGAATGTCGTGAGCCAGCTCGGACTGGTGGCGCGCAATGCCGAGCGGCATATCGACAAGCCGGAGTTTCGTGCCGACCTGCTTGCAACGGTCCAGTCCAGCGTGACGAAGATGACCGACCTTCTTGCCCTCATGGGCCAGCAGCAGGCCGGGCGGGCACTCGCGGGCGGGCGGGCGCACCAGGCCGAGGCGCCGGGCGCCACCGAGCCGGTCGATCTGTCCAGGCTGGTGGCGGTGGTGGTGGCAGCGCTGCGCCGCGCCCACCCGGCGATCGAGGTGACCGGTATCGAGGCGCAGGTCCCGGTTGACGGGGATCCGGAGCGGCTCGAGACGATGCTGACCCACATCGTGCAGAATGGCATTGATGCGAGCGCGCCCGACGCCCCGATCGTGGTTGCGCTTGAACGGACCCCGCGGACCGCGAGGCTCAGCGTCACCGATCGCGGCCACGGGATGTCGCAGCGGTTCATCAGGGAAGAGCTGTTCCAGCCGTTCCGGTCGAGCAAGGCGCAGGGGTTCGGGATCGGGGCCTATGAGGCCCGGGAAATCGCGAAGGCGCACGGCGGCCGGATCGAGGTGACGAGCCGGCCGGGCGAGGGCAGCTGCTTTACCATCATCCTGCCGCTTGCCGCTGCGGTGCGTGCGAAGCTGGCGCGGGCCTGAAAGGAAACCGGATGCCAAGAAGTGCGAGCATCCTGAACCAGTCCGAGACCGGGGAACAGCCGGTTCTTCTCGTCGTCGAGGATGATCTTGGTCTGCAACGGCAGCTCAAATGGGCGTATGATGCCTACCGGGTCGTCGCGGCCTCCGACCGCGAGACGGCGCTCGCCCAGTTCGTCGAGCACCGGCCCGACGTGGTGACGCTCGACCTCGGGCTGCCGCCCGACCCCGACGGGGTGAGCGAGGGGTTCGCGACGCTCGAGGCGATCCTCGCCAAGGCGCCGCACACCAAGGTGATCGTCGCCTCCGGCCATGGCGCCCGCGACAGCGCCCGGCGGGCGATCGCGCTCGGGGCGTTCGATTTCTACCAGAAGCCGGTCGATATCGACGAGCTTGGCTTCATCGTGGGGAGAGCCTTCCACGTCGCAAGGCTGGAGGCCGAGAACCGCAGGCTCCAGGCCCGCGAGCCCGGCTCGCCGCTCGCCGAGGTCGTCACCGGCGCGCCCGAGATGCTCCGGGTGTGCGACATGATCGAGCGGGTTGCCTCGAGCAATGTCTCGGTGCTGCTGCTCGGCGCGTCGGGCACGGGCAAGGAGGTGCTGGCGCGCGGGCTGCACAAGGCCTCGCCGCGACGGGACGGGCCGTTCGTCGCGATCAACTGCGGCGCCATCCCCGACAATCTGCTCGAGGCCGAGCTGTTCGGCTATGAGCGTGGCGCCTTCACGGGTGCGTTCAAGACGACCGAGGGGAAGATCGAGCTGGCCGAAGGCGGCACCCTGTTCCTTGACGAGATCGGGGACATTCCGATGCCGCTTCAGGTGAAGCTGCTGCGCTTCATCCAGGAGCGCGTGATCGAACGGGTCGGCGGGCGCAAGTCGATCCCTGTCAATGTGCGGATCGTCTGCGCGACCCACCGGAACCTGAAGCAGATGATCGCGGAGGGCCAGTTCCGCGAGGACCTTTACTACCGGATCGCGGAAGTGTCGGTGAGCATTCCGCCACTCCGGGAGCGCGGCGGCGACCCGGTGCTGCTCGCCAACCATTTCCTGCGCAAGCATGCTGCGGAGAATGGTGGAACCGTGCTCAGGCTCTCGCCGGGCGCGCTCGCGGCGATCAACGCCCATGGCTGGCCTGGCAACATCCGCGAGCTCGAAAACAGGATCCGGCGCGCCATCATCATGGCCTCGGGCCCGACCGTGACCGCCGAAGACCTCGATCTCGTCGAATCGGCCGATACCCGCCCGGTCACGCTGCGCGAGGCCCGCGCCGTCTCGGACCGCCGCGCGATCGTGGCGGCGCTCGCTGCCTCGGGCGGGAGCATCAGCCACGCGGCCAAGACGCTCGGGATCAGCCGGCCCACCCTCTATGACATGATGCGCTCGCTGGGGCTCGAACCCCACGACTGACCGCAGCCCGGGGTCGACCCCGGCGCCACCGGGTGAGGCGGTCAGTGCAGCGGGGCCTGGGCCATGCGCGCCTCGGCCTCGGCAATCCGCTCCGCGACCTCGTCGATCAGCCGGTTGATCCGCTCCTGCTCGGCAACGGGATCAAGACCTTGCGGCGCGGCAGCCGGTGCTGGCCCAGGCATTGCCGCCGGCGCGGCGCGCGACCCGCGCCCGCGGGCCGGCGCGGGGGTCCCGGACGGTGCCGGCCGCGGATTGCGGAGATTGGCAAGGATCCAGCGGGCCAGCCGGGTTTCGTCGCGGGCGCGCGACGGCGCAGCTCGGGCGAACTCTGCCTGCTCCTCGCCGACACCGCCGATGGCGATGCTGAGCAGGCGGGTCTCGAGCACCTCGAAGGCGCAGTCGACGACCGAGTCCCACCTGGCGGCGAACCCGGGATCCCGGTTGCGCTCGGCGAGCGCAGATGTCGGGGTGCGGCCAATGGCCCTCGCCGCTTCGGCAACCGGCTGGCCCTCGGCCAGCCGCCTGATGAACCCGGCACGGTCGCGCGCGGTCCAGGGCGCCGCTGGATCCCTGCCGCGGACCCGGCGGCGCACCCTGCGGGCGGTGTCGCTCTTCGGCGCCCGTCTCGGCGCGGGCGTGGCGGGGGTTCGGGTGCGGGCGGGAGCGGCTGCCCGTGCCGTCTTCGCTGGCTTCATGGGATATTTATAACCATAATGGATATTGTAGGACAGATTTGTCTTGCCTCTTCCTCCTTTCGGCAGTTGCCGCGACGACACAGCTTGTCGGTGCTCCGGTCGAACGCATAAGGTGCAGGCCATGGAGGAGTTTCGCACCCTTGGCACAGGTCGCGCGCTCACGCGCGATGGCGGTCGGCCCGATGGCCGACGGATGCGGTCGGCCACAAGCCGCTCGCGGATCATCCGGGCGCTGATTTCCCTGGTCGAGGCGGGCGATTTGGCGCCGACGGCGGAGATGGTCGCGGACGAGGCCAACCTGTCGCTCAGAACCGTGTTCCGCCACTTCGAGGAGATGGACAAGCTCTATCTCGAGATAGCCGGCGCGATCGTCAGCCGTGCGGAGCCGCTGATCGGACGGCCGTTCTCCTCCGAATGGCCCGACTTGCTGCCCGAGATGATTGATCGCCGGGCCGATTATTATGAATCGGTTGCGCCTTTCAAGCGCGCGCTCGATCTCTACCACAGCCGGTCGCCCGCGCTCGAGGCGGCCAGCGCCGACATCGCCCGTCTCAGCCGGCAGGTGTTTCTGTCGCGAATCCCCCCCCACCGGATGCCGGAGCCGGAGCGCCTCGAAGCGATGGTGCTTCTGGTCAGCATCGACAGCTGGCTCTATCTCCGGCACGTGCAGGGCCTTGACGTTGCCGCCGCGAAGGCTGCGGTCGTCACCGGGCTGCGCGCGCTGCTGGTATAGGAGCCGGGCCGCTGCGTCCGGCCCCCAACACCCCGCATGATGCGCCTGACACCCGCGATGCCGGGCTATCGGCGGCGTTTGCGCTGCAATCGTCCGACCAGTCGGGCAGGCCCGGCGGTCCGATGCCACAACCATCTTCAACGCCGTTGCCGGCGGGTCGGGACAGCCCCCCGCGTCCGCGCTTCGCGCTGACCCTGGGCGTCACGGGCCACCGCAAGGACCGGATTGCGGACGAGCACCAGGCCCCGATCCGCCATCGGATCCAGCAGGTGGTCGAGGCTGTCCGGCAGGCGGCGACGGCGCTTTCGGTCGAGGGCGCGCCCTGGTTCGATGCCGAGCCGCCGATGCTGCGCGTCGTCTCGGCGCTCGCCGATGGTGCCGACCGCTGGGTGGCCGAGGCGGCGGTCGGGGCCGGGTTTGCGCTCGATGCGATCCTGCCGTTTGACGCCGCGACATACGCAACCGACTATCCGGATGGCTTCGAG
>CALLWN010000266.1 GCA_938016505.1 uncultured Sphingomonadaceae bacterium | reverse complement strand
CCCTATTGCGACCGGGTCGACTATCTCGGCGGCACCATCCACGAACTCCCCTATCTCCAGGCGGTCGAAACCCTCGCCGAAATCACCGTCCCGCCCCGCGCGGTGGTCATCCGCATCCTCCTCGCCGAGCTCTACCGCATCATGAGCCACCTCCTCTTCCTCGGCACCATCGCCCAGGATGTCGGCCAGATGTCCCCGGTCTTCTACATGTTCGCCGACCGCGAGCGCATCCACGAAGCGCTCGAGGCCATCACCGGCGCCCGCATGCACCCCGCCTTCTGCCGCATCGGCGGTGTCGCCGCCGACCTTCCCGAAGACTGGCACAGCCGCCTCGCCGACCTCCTCGCCTTCCTCGCCCCCCGCTTCGACAGCTACGGCCCCATGGTGCTCGAAAACGGCCTGTTCCGCGCCCGCACCCGGGGGGTCGCCGCCTTCGACACGGCCACCGCCTTCGACTGGGGCATCACCGGCCCCCAGCTCCGCGCCACCGGCTGCCCGCTCGACTTCCGCCGCATCCCGCCCTGCCACGGCTACGAGGCCTTCGCCTTCGAGATCCCGACCGGCGCCCGCGGCGACTGCCTCGACCGCACCGCAGTCCGCTTCGAGGAGATGCGCCAGTCGCTCGGCATCGTCCGCCAGTGCCTCGAGACCATGCCCGAAGGCCCCGTCATCGCCGATCACCCGCTCGCCTTCCCGCCGCCCCGCCAGCGCATGCTCCACGACATCGACACCCTCATCCCCCATTTCCTCGCCGCCAGCCACGGCCCCCGAATCCCCGCCGGCAGCGCCACCGGCCGGTTCGAAAGCCAGCGCGGCCTCGCCCAGTACAGCATCGTCTCCGATGGCGGCCCGGTCAGCTGCCGCACCCGAATCCGCACCCCCTCCTTCGCCCACCTCCAGCAGCTCGGCGCGCTCCTCCCCGGCATGGCCCTCGCCGATGCCGTCGTCGCCATCGCCGCAGTCGATTTCGTCATGTCGGACGTCGACCGGTGAGCCTCGAACCCGCGCCCCGGCTCGACATCGCCGCCCGCGCTGCAGCCCTTGCCGCGCAGCATGGCAGCCCGCGCGCCGCAGCGCTCGCGCTGCTGCGCGAAATCCAGCAGGCCGAACATTTTGTCTCGGATGCCCGCCTCGCCGAGGCCGCCACCCACCTCGGCCTCCCGCCCGACGCGCTCGACTCCCTCGCCAGCTTCTACAGCCACCTGTTCCGCAGGCCGGTCGGCCGCCGCCTCATCCTGCTGTGCGACGGCGCCTCCTGCTGGCTCGCCGGCGCCAGCGCGGTTGCCGCAGCGCTCGAGGCCCGGCTCGGCCTCCCCGCCGGCGAAACCGCCCCCGACCAGTCGGTCACCTGGCTTCAGAGCGCCTGCATCGGCGGCTGCGACCGTGCGCCCGCCGCCCTCGTCGGCCGCAACCGCCGCCTCGTCGGCCCGCTCGCGCCCGACCAGCTCGACCCGCTGTTCGAGGGGCCAGCATGACCGCGCCCGCATGACCGCGCCCGAGACCGCCCGCCCGCTCACCGGCCGCGCCAGGCCCGGCCGGCGCCCGCACAGCCTCGCCGAATGGCAGGCCGGGGGCGGCCACGCCGGCCTCGCCCGCGCCCGCGCGCTCACCCCGGCCGAGGCCCGCGCCCGGGTCGTCGCCGCCGCCCTCAACGGCCGCGGCGGAGCCGGCGTCCCGGCCGGGCGCAAGTGGAGCTTCCTCCCCCCGCCCGACGGCGGCCCCCGCCACCTCATCGTCAACGGCGACGAGACCGAGCCGGGCGCCTTCAAGGACCGCTTCCTCATGGAAGCGCTCCCCCACCAGCTCCTCGAGGGCGCGCTCATCGCCGCCCATGCAACCGAAGCGACCGACATCACCGTCCTCGTCCGCGATGCCTACCGCCCGGCGATCGCCGCCATCGGCCACGCCATGGCCGAACTCGAGGCGGCAGGGCTCGCCGCCGGCATCCGCCTCCACCTCCACCCCTCGGCCGGGCGCTACATCGTCGGCGAGGAAACCGCGCTCATCGCAGCGCTCGAAGGGGCGCGGCCGGTGCCGCGCGTCCGCCCGCCCTTTCCCGCCATCTCCGGCCTCCACGGCCGCCCGACAACGGTCAACAACGTCGAGACCATCGCGCTTCTGCCCGCCCTCTTCGCCGAGGGCGCGCAATGGTTCCGCGCCCTCTCGAAGACCGAGGAGGGCGGCACCAAGCTCTACGCCGTCTCCGGCCGGGTCCACCGCCCGGGCCTGTTCGAGCGCCCCATGGGCACAACCCCCCGCACCCTCCTCGAGGCAGCAGGCGGAGTCGCCGGAACCGGCACGCTCCTCGCCTTCCAGCCCGGCGGCGGCGCATCCGCCTTCCTCGGCCCCGAACATCTCGACCTCCCGCTTGACTTCGGTCACTGCGCCCGCGCCGGCACCATGCTCGGCACCGGCACCATGATCGTCCTCGACACCAGCGCCTGCCCGCTCGGCGTGCTGCGCGCCCACCTGCGCTTCTACGCCCGCGAAAGCTGCGGCTGGTGCACGCCCTGCCGGGAGGGCCTGCCGCTCGCCGCCCGCGCGCTCGACCGGCTCGAGGACGGCGGCGCGACCAGGGCCGATCTCGACCTCCTCGCCGACATCGCCGCCGAGGCAGGCCCGCGCGGCCGCGCCTTCTGCGACTTCATGGGCGGCGCCATGGCCCCGCTCGCCTCGGCGCTCAGCCGCTTCGCCGACCGCTTCGAGGCCCATCTCGGCGGCGGCTGCCCCATGGCGCGCGCGGCATGAGCGTCGCCCTCACCCTCGCCGGGCAGCCGGCCCGGGTCGCCCCCGGCACCGATCTCCTCACCGCCTGCCTCGGCCACGGAATCGAGGTCCCGCATTTCTGCTGGCACGAGGCGCTCGGCTCGGCCGGCGCCTGCCGGCTGTGCGCCGTCCATGTCACCCGCCCCGACGGCAGCGCCCGTCTCGAAATGGCCTGCATGACCGAAGCCGCCGAAGGCCTCGCCGTCGCCCCCGACCACCCCGAGGCCCGCCGCTTCCGCGCCCGGGTCATCGAGTGGCTGCTTGCCGCCCACCCCCATGACTGCGCCGTCTGCGAAGCCGGCGGCGCCTGCCACCTCCAGGACATGGCCGCCGCCTCCGGCCACTTCCTCCGCCGGGTCCGCGATCCCAGGCGCCACGCCCCGCGCCAGGATCTCGGCCCCTTCCTCACCCACGAGACCAACCGCTGCATCGCCTGCTACCGCTGCACCCGCTTCTACGCCGACTTCGCCGGCGGCCGCGATTTCGCCGTGTTCGGCGCCAACACCCGGGTCTGGTTCGGCCGCACCCGCCCCGGCGCGCTCGACAGCCCGTTCGCCGGCAACCTCGCCGAGCTCTGCCCCACGGGGGTCTTCAACGATCGCGCCTGGGCCGCCGCCTACGCCCGCCCGTGGGACATGGAGCGCACGCCCGCCATCTGCACCCGCTGCGCGGTCGGCTGCAACATCACCCTCCACGCCCGCGACCAGCAGCTCCGCAAGGCCGAGGCCCGCTTCCATCCCGCCCTCAACCGCCACTTCCTTTGCGATCGCGGCCGGTTCGGCCCCCACGCGGTCCACGCGCCGGATCGCGCGACAGCGCTCGCACCCGACACGCTCGCACGCGCCCGCACCCTCGTCGCCGGCGGCGCCATCGGGCTCGGCTCCCCCCACGCCTCGCTCGAGGCCAATCTGGCGCTGCGCGACCTCGTCGGCGAAGACCGCTTCTTCGCGGCCATGCCCGATTCTGCGCTTGCCCTCACCCGGCGCATGGCCGCCCTCCTCGCCGCAACGCCGGCGCGCCGCGCCAGCCTCGCCGACATGGCCGCCGCCGACACGGTCCTCCTGCTCGCCACCGACCTCGTCGCCGAAGCGCCGATGGCCGCCCTCATGCTGCGCCAGGCCAGCCGCAGCATGGGCCGCGCGCTGGCCGCCGCCAAGGGCGTGCCCGCCTTCCTCGATCTCGCCGTGCGCACCGCAGGCGAGGGCAGGGCAACCCCGTTCATCCTGCTCGCCCCCGGCCCCACCGGCCTCGACGATGTCGCAACCGCCACCCACCGCCTCGCACCCCCGGCCCTCGGCAACCGCGCCGCTGCCGTCGCCGCCGTGCTCCAGGGCCGCCCCACCGCGGATCCCGCCGCTCCCGCCATTGCCGCGGCACTGCGCGCCGCAACCGCCCCCGTCATCGTCGCAACCGCAGCCGCCGGCCCGGCCGCAGTCGAGGCCGCCGCCGCAATCGCCGCCGCCCTCGGCCCCGGGGCCGGCCTCGCCCTGCTGCCTGCCGAAGCCAACGCCTTCGGCCTCCCCCTCCTCGCCCCGCAGGGCGGCATCGAGTCCGCGCGCGCCGCAGCCGCAGCCGCCGGCCTCCCCCTCCTCGCCCTCGAGCCCGCGGCCCTGCCCGAAACCGCCACCCCCGTCGTCCGGCTCGACTGGCTCGCCCCCGGTCCCGGCCTCCTCGTCCCCGTCGCAGCGCCCGAGGAATCCGGCGGCCTCTTCGTCAACTTCGAAGGCCGCGCCCAGGAAAGCCACGCCGCCCTCATCGGGCCGGCACGCTCTGCGCCGGCCGCGCTCGCCGCCCTCGCCGGCACCCCGCCCCCAACGCCCGCTGCGCTTCGCGCCCGCCTCGCTGCCCTCGTCCCCGCGCTCGCCAGCCTCCCGCCGCCGCCGCCGCAGCCCATCCCCCGCGCCGCCCCCGGCCTGTCGGGGCGCACCGCCAACGACAGCGCAGGCCGCCTCGCCGAGGCGGTCCCGCCCACGCCCGCGCCCGGAGAGGCCTTCGCCTTCGGCGCCGATGCGGCGTATCATGTGGCACCGCCAGACCATCTGCGCGCCGACTGGACCGGCGCCGGCCTCCACTCGCCGTCGAGCAGCTACCGCGCAGCGCTCGGCACCAGCCACCCGTCCGGCGTCCTCCTGCCCCTGCCAGACGCGCCCGCCCCGCCACCCGCGCCACCCCCTGACCGCCCTGGCACCCTCGAGCCAGTCCCGGCGCTGTCCCCCTTCGCTGCCACCCCGCGCGATCTCGCCAGCCCGTGGCTCGCCGCCCGCATCGCCGTCAGCGCCACCGCGCCCGCCGCCCCCGCGCTCCACCCCGACGATGCCGCCCGCCTCGGCCTCGCCGAATCCGCCCCCATCTGCATCGACGGCCGCCGGCTCGAACCCCGCCTCGCGCTCGATCCGGCGCTCGCCCCCGGCACCATCCGCCTCCCACCCGAACACATGCCCGCCACCCCCGGCCCC
>CALLWN010000265.1 GCA_938016505.1 uncultured Sphingomonadaceae bacterium | reverse complement strand
CACGCCCGCCGTCTCGGGTGCAACCCATGAGGTTTCTGCGAGCCCTGGCGCGCCGAGGTGGGGCCATTCCGCCGAGACCCGCGACCTCAGGGCTGCAATATCGTCGTAGGGCAGGCGGACTCGATCCTGCTCGTCGGCGCGTCCATCCGCCACGACGCGCCCCTCGTCATGACCCGGATCCGCAAGGCGGTGCGCGCGG
Organism: uncultured Sphingomonadaceae bacterium; assembly: GCA_938016505.1. GTDB lineage: Bacteria > Pseudomonadota > Alphaproteobacteria > Sphingomonadales > Sphingomonadaceae > Thermaurantiacus. Next base: position 4,016 of record CALLWN010000265.1, on the reverse strand, counting down.
GAGCCGAGCTCTTCGTGGTCGGCGAGACACGCGATCTCGGTTGTCCGGCGATCTTCCTCGGGGATGATCGTGCCACGCTTGCAGCGCTTCCGGCGACATTCCGCGAAGCCGAGCGTCCGGCGGTTCTCGTCGAGAGCCGCAATGCCTCAACCGAAGTGCTCGCGGCTGTCGCAGCGCTGCCGCTGCAGCGCGAGGGATGGAACGGCTTCAACCTCCTCCATGCCGATGCCAGCCGCGTGGGTGCGCTCGATCTCGGGCTTGTGATGCCCGGCGGTCTTGCCGCGCTTGCCTCCGACCCGCCCGACGTCCTCGTGCTGCTGGGCGTGGACGAGATTGACCTTTCGCCCTTCGCTCGCAGCTTCAAACTCTATCTTGGCTCGCACGGCGACCGTGGAGCTGCCGCAGCCGACGTCGTCCTGCCGGCTGCGGCCTGGCTCGAGAAGCCCGGGACCTTCGTCAACATGGAAGGTCGGGTCCAGCGTGGATTCCGCGCGGTCTTTCCGCCCGGCGATGCCCGCGAGGACTGGGCCATCCTGCGTGCGCTTGCCGAGCGGCTCGGCGTCCGGCTGCCCTACGACGACATCGCAGCCCTCAGGTCGCGGGTATCGGCGCAATGGCCCCACCTCGGCGCGCCGGGGCTCGCAGAAACCTCATGGGTTGCACCCGAGACGGCCAGCGTGGCGCCACCGTCGGGCCCGACCGTCACGCGTGCGATTGGCTTCTACCAGGCGAACCCGATCCTGCGGGCGAGTCCGACAATGGCGGCTTGCGTTGCCGAGATTGTCGAGGGCCGCAGGCCTGCGCTGCTCGAGGCAGCCGAATAATGGTCGGCTATTTCCAGAACCTTTTCGGTGAAGGGTTCGGCTGGTTCGTGGCCCATATCCTGCTCGTGCTTGCCATCGCGCTTCCAGTCATGGCGCTCATGGCCATGTCGACATGGGTCGACCGCAAGGTCTGGGCGGTGATGCAGCTCAGGAAGGGCCCGAACGTGGTGGGCGCCTTCGGTCTCGCCCAGCCCTTCGCCGACGGGATCAAGCTGTTCCTGAAGGAGACGATCATCCCGTCAGGCGCGTCGCGCGCCGTGTTCCTGATCGCGCCGATGATCAGCTTCGTGCTTGCCCTGGTGGCGTGGGCGGTCATTCCCTTCGATGCCGGCCTCGTCCTCGCCGACATCAATGTCGGGCTGCTTTACCTGTTCGCCGTCTCGTCGCTCGGGGTCTATGGCATCATCATGTCGGGGTGGGCGTCGAATTCGCGCTACCCGTTTCTCGGTGGGCTTCGCTCGGCGGCGCAAATGGTCTCCTACGAAGTCTCGATCGGGTTCATCCTCATTTGTGTTGTTCTCTACGCCTCCTCGTTCAACCTGACCGACATCGTCGAATCCCAAAAGGGCGCGATTTTCGGCATGTTCAACCTGAACATCCTGAACCCGCTGCTGCTGCCGATGGCTGTCATGTTCTTCATTTCCGCCCTGGCCGAGACCAACCGGCCCCCGTTCGACCTGCCGGAGGCCGAAGCGGAGCTCGTCGCCGGCTATCAGACCGAATATTCGTCCATGGCGTTCGCCCTCCTCATGCTGGGCGAGTATATGAACATCATCCTGATGTGCGCCCTCGCCTCGATTCTCTTTCTTGGCGGCTACCTGCCGCCGATCGAGTGGGCGCCCCTTTACGCCGTGCCTGGCATCGTCTGGCTGTTCCTGAAGGTGCTATTCGTGTTCTTCCTGTTCGCCTGGGTCAAGGCGAGCGTACCGCGCTACCGCTATGACCAGCTGATGCGGCTCGGCTGGAAGGTGTTCCTGCCAATCTCGCTGTTCTGGGTGGCCTTCGTGTCGGGTTGGCTGGTCTTCTCAGGGCATTTCCATGGGAGTGGCACATGAGCCTGTTCGATCGCGCCAAGGCGCTCCTGCTGCTCGAGTTCGTCAAGGGAATGGCGCTGACGCTGCGCTACGCCTTCAAGCCGAAGGCCACCGTCAACTTCCCGTTCGAAAAGGGCCCGGTAAGCCCCCGCTTCCGTGGCGAGCATGCGCTTCGGCGCTATCCGAGCGGCGAGGAGCGCTGCATCGCCTGCAAGCTGTGCGAGGCGGTCTGCCCGGCGCAGGCGATCACGATCGAGGCCGAGGTCCGCGCCGACGGCTCGCGCCGGACCACCCGCTACGACATCGACATGACCAAGTGCATCTACTGCGGCCTGTGCCAGGAGGCCTGCCCGGTGGATGCGATCGTCGAGGGACCCAATTTCGAGTTCGCAGCCGAAACGCGCGAGGAACTCATGTACGACAAGGCCAGGCTGCTCGCCAATGGCGACCGCTGGGAGCGGGCCATCGCCGCCAACCTCCAGGCCGATGCAAGGTTCCGCTAGGCGCCTGCCCGTCTGGATGCATGCACGCCATGCGCGCGCGCGTTTGTCCTTCGGGCTTGTCGGCCGGAGGTCGGGCGGGTAAGCCGTCCCCACGGGGGCAGGGCGCCCCCGGTGTCCAGCGCCCCTCAGAGCCATTCGAGACCCGGTGACCCAGGCTTTCATCTTCTATCTGCTTGCCGGGGTGACGGTGGTGTCCGGTCTGATGGTCATATCTGCCCGCAACCCGGTGCATTCGGTGCTCTGGCTCATTCTCGCGTTCGTGAACGCAGCCGGTCTCTTCCTTGTCATCGGGGCCGAGTTCCTGGCGATGCTCCTCATCATTGTCTATGTCGGCGCTGTTGCGGTCCTCTTCCTGTTCGTCGTGATGATGCTCGACGTGGACTTTGCGCGGTTGCGCTCCGGAGCTGCACGCTATCTGCCGGTCGGGGTCCTTCTCGGCGCCATCCTCATGGTGGAAATGCTCCTGCTCGCAGGCGCCTGGTCGTCGGGCGCCATTGCCGAGGGCGCTCGCGCGGCCCCCCGGCCCGAAGGGCTCACCAATATCCAGGCAATCGGCACGATCCTCTACACCGACTATGTCTTCGTGTTCCAGGCCGCCGGGATGATCCTGTTGACCGCGATGATTGGCGCGATCGTCCTCACCCACCGCGAGCGCGCCGGCGTGAAGCGGCAGGACCCGGCGCGCCAGGCCGCGCGGACACCCGAGAAAGCCGTCGTCCTCGAGCGGCCGCTGGTCGGAGCCGGTGTCGAAACCGACGGAGGTGTCCGGTGATCGGCATCGGTCACTATCTCGGCGTCAGCGCGATCCTTTTCACACTGGGCGTGCTCGGGATCGCGCTCAACCGTCGCAACATCATCGTCATCCTGATGTCGGTCGAGCTGATGCTGCTTGCAGTCAACATCAACTTCGTCGCCTTCTCGGTCTTCCTCGAGGACATGGTCGGCCAGCTGTTCGCCATGTTCGTGCTGACGGTCGCGGCCGCCGAGGCGGCGATCGGGCTGGCCATCCTCGTCACCTACTTCCGGAACCGCGGCACCATCGCGGTCGACGATGTCCGGCAGATGCGAGGATGATCCAGACACTCGTCTTCCTGCCGCTCCTGGCCTTCCTTGTTGCCGGGATCGGCAACCGTGCGCTGGGCAACCTTGCGGCGAAGCTGGTCACCACGGGCGCGCTTTTCGTGTCCGCAGCAATGGCCTGGTCGATCTTCCTGGCCCAGCTCGGCGGGGAAGGGGCCTACACGGTGACCCTGTTCGAGTGGTTCGCAAGCGGTGACCTAACGGTCTCCTGGGCGCTCCATGTCGACATGCTGGTCGCGGTGATGCTGGTTGTCATCACGTCGGTCTCGGCACTCGTCCATCTCTACAGCTGGGGCTACATGGCGGAAGACCCTTCCCAGCCGCGCTTCTTCGCCTATCTCTCGCTGTTCACTTTCGCGATGCTGATGCTGGTCACGGCGGACTCGATCGTCCAGCTCTTCTTCGGCTGGGAAGGGGTTGGCCTTGCCTCCTATCTTCTCATCGGCTTCTGGTACCGCAAGCCGTCGGCGTGGAACGCGGCCATCAAGGCCTTCGTCGTCAACCGGGTCGGGGATTTCGGCTTCATGCTCGGCATCTTCGCGCTTTTCCTCCTGTTCGGGACCCTCGACATCGGC
>CALLWN010000264.1 GCA_938016505.1 uncultured Sphingomonadaceae bacterium | reverse complement strand
GCCGGCATGGGCTATCCGCAGACCCGTCCGAACCGGCTCGGCCTCGCCTTCGTTCGCGAGGCCGCCGCCGCGCTCGGTCCGCGGCTTGAAGCGCTCGAGGCCGGCCTTGGGAAGCTGGTCGACGCGACCCTCGACCGGCTGGAGGCTCGGTGGCCGGCAGGGCTGCCGATGGGTATCGTCCACGCCGACCTGTTTCCCGACAATGTCCTGTTCCTCGGCGACCGCGTCTCGGGCCTGATCGATTTCTACTTCGCCGCGACCGACCTGTTCGCCTATGATCTTGCCGTGCTCCGGGTGGCGTGGAGCTTTTCCGCAGACGGCAGCGACTATCTGCCTGTGCGCGATGCCGCGCTCAGGGCCGGCTACGCTGCCGTCCGGCCGCTCGTGGCTGGCGAGGAGGCCGCATTGGCCCTGTTGAGCGAGCTTGCGTGCCTGCGCTTCCTCCTCACGCGCGCGCTCGACTGGTTCGAGGGCGACACGGGCGCGCTCGTCGAGCGCAAGGACCCGTTGGCCTTTTCCCGCCGGCTGCGGCACATCCGCGGACATGGCTGACCCCATTGTGCCGTCCGTCGAGATCGCGACCGACGGTGCCTGCCGGGGCAATCCCGGCCCGGGTGGCTGGGCTGCGATCCTGCGTGCGGGTGGCCGGGAAAAGGTGATCAGCGGGTTCGCGCCCTCCACTACCAACAACCGGATGGAGTTGACCGCTGCCCTCGAGGCCTTGCGGGCGCTGACCCGACCGGCCGAGATCACGCTCGAGACCGACAGCCGCTACCTGGTTGACGGCATGACCCGCTGGCTGCCGGGCTGGGTGCGGAATGGCTGGAAGACCGCTGGCAAGAAGCCGGTCGCCAACGTCGATCTGTGGCAGGCGCTGGCAGAGGCCGCAGCGCCGCACCGCATCCGCTGGCTCTGGGTGCGGGGCCACAACGGGCACCCCCTCAACGAGCGCGCCGACGCGCTGGCCAATGCCGCGATCGACCGCATGCGCGACGAAAGTGCCGCCTGATGGCCTCTGGCCTGTTCGCCCTGCTCGATGACGTGGCGATCATCGCCAAGCTGGCCGCAGCCTCGATCGATGACGTGGCTGCAGCCTCGGCGCGTGCCACCACCAAGGCTGCCGGGGTCGTCATCGACGACGCCGCCGTCACGCCGCGCTTCGTCACGGGCTTCACCCCCGACCGTGAGCTCCCGCTCATCTGGCGGATCGCCAAGGGGTCGCTCCGGAACAAGCTGCTCATCCTGATGCCCGGGTTCCTGCTGCTCGCGGCGTTCCTGCCGCAGGCCCTCACGCCGCTTCTCATGCTGGGCGGCGCCTATCTCTGCTTCGAGGCAGCCGAGAAGCTTCTCGAGAAGCTGGGCCTCGGCCATCACGGCCCGGCAGGCGGGCGCCCGACACTGGTCGACAGCGCCGCGCATGAGCAGGCCATGGTGGCTGGCGCAGTTCGGACCGATCTCATCCTTTCAGCCGAGATCCTCGCAATCGCCCTCGGCCAGCTCGACCAGCAGTCTCTCGGGGTCAAGGCTGCAAGCCTCGCGATCGTCAGCCTTGCCGTCACTGCAGGTGTCTACGGCTTTGTCGCGATCCTCGTGAAGATGGACGATGTCGGGCTTCGCCTTGCGGCGACCGGTCACGCCGCGGGCCGGAGCGTGGGGCGCCTGCTGGTGCATGGCATGCCGGCCGTGCTCGGGTTCCTGTCGGCGCTGGGCATTGCCGCCATGGCCTGGGTCGGCGGTGGCATCGTCGTCCATGGCCTTGAACGGGCAGGACCGTTTGTGGCCATCCCCCATCTCCAGCATGAGCTTGCCCACGCGGCAGCCGCGGCGGCGCCTGTCGCGCCCGCCGTCTCCGCGTGGGTCGCTGGCGCGATGTTTTCCGGCCTGTTCGGGCTTGTGCTTGGCCTCGCGGTCGTGGCCGCCCTTGCCGGGTTTCGGGCAGTGCGCCCGGCCCCGACAACACACTGAGAGGATGGACTGGTCTTGCCATCTGGCGGCTTGGTCTGCATGGCCAGCCGCGGAGGGTGACGCCATGCAATCGCGCGAAGTCAGGCTGAAGCGGCGCCCGGTCGGGCTGCCGACCGTGGACGATTTCGAGCTTGCCGAAGTGACACTGCCCGCCCCTGCCGCAGGCGAGGTGCGCGTGCGCAACCTGTTCCTGTCGGTTGATCCCTACATGCGCGGGCGAATGGTGGACCGGGCGAGCTACGTGCCGCCGTTTGCGCTCGGCACAGCGCTCGAGGGCGGGGCGGTCGGCGAGGTGGCCGACAGCGCCGACCCCGGCTTTGCGCCCGGTGACAGGGTGCTTTCGATGTGGGGCTGGCGCGAGGGCTATGTTAAGCCGGCTGCAACGCTGACGAAGCTCGACATTCCCGAACAGATTCCGCCGCAGGCCTTCCTGGGCGTGCTCGGCATGCCCGGCCTGACTGGCTGGGCCGGGCTCCTCGAGATCGGACAGCCGAGGGTAGGCGAGACCCTGTTCGTCTCGGGCGGGGCAGGCGCCGTCGGTTCGGTCGTGGCCCAGATCGGCAAGATCAGGGGCTGTCATGTGGTCGCGACCGCGGGCAGCGACGCCAAATGCCAGTGGCTGCGCGGGCTTGGGGTTGATGCTGCCATCAACTACCGGACCTGCGGGAACCTGCGCGAGGCCGTTCGCTCAGCCGCGCCGCGCGGCATCGACATTTATTTCGACAATGTCGGCGGCGAGCATCTGGAGGCTGCAATCGATCTTGCCAACCCGTTCGCGCGGCTGGTCGAGTGCGGGATGATCGCCGGCTACAATGCGACCGAGCTTCCGCCCGGCCCGCGCAACATCATGATGCTGATTGGCAAATCGCTGAAGATGCAGGGTTTCATCGTCACCCAGTTCCAGCATCTGCGGCCGCAGTTCCTTGCCGACATGACTGGCTGGATTGCCGCGGGCAGGCTGCGGTGGGAGGAAACCGTGGTGGACGGGATTGCCGCAGCGCCGGAGGCCTTCATCGGCCTCTTCTCCGGCGTGAACACGGGCAAGATGCTGGTGCGCGTCTAGACGCAGCCAGCCTGCACCCGGAGATCGCGGAGCGTCCCGACATCGAGGTGGTCGCCTGCCTGCCGACCATTCTTGACGCCGGCGGGGCAGAGGCGCATGGGCTGGTGGCGCTGCGGGGCGGCCCGCACCGGCCATGGCGATCGTAGCTCAACTGGTCAGAGCACTGGTTTGTGGTACCAGGGGTTGCGGGTTCAAGTCCCGTCGATCGCCCCAGCCGTCGGCCTCGCCCGGCGCAGCGGGAATGGAAACTGGCCCGCGGTCCGCGGTCAGATGGGGCATGGCATGTTCGAGCGCGGCTATGGCATTCTGCTCCCGCTCGGGCTTATCCTGGGCGTTGGCGTGGGACTGGCAGCCGGCGAGCCGTCTGCTGGCGCGGTGATCGGCCTTGGCCTTGGGGCGGGGCTCGCGCTGCTGCTCGCCCTCGTCAGGCGCTGATCGTCCTCAGGGCAGCTTGCGCCCGATCCAGACCACCCGGCCGAGGATCCTCAGGGCGCCGGGATCGCAGTCGGCGAAGCTTGCATAGGCCGGGTTGTCGGTCTGGAGCGAGGGCCGACCCGTAACCGGATGCAACGTCACCCGGCGGATGCTGAACCCTCCGTCAAGCTCGAAGGTGTAGAGGCCGTCACGCAGGGGCGTCGTGTCGTCGAGGTCGACAAGGATCTGGTCGTCCGGGAGCAGGCTCGGGCTCATGGAGTCGCCCTCGACGCGCAGCGCCGAGAGCGCCCCCAGCCGGCCCGATCCGATCTGTCGGGCGAAACCCGTCTCGAAGGCAAGCGCATCGCCTCCCGCGCGGCTTTCCCGCTTCCGGCAGGTGCTCAGGTAGGGAATCAGGACATAGTCCTTCAACGCGGCAGTCTCGCAAGCGCCCGCCCCGGGCCGCGCCTCCGCAGCGGCCGAAAGCAGGATCCGCCGGTTGTGCGGATCGCGGGCCAGCTCGGCGCCCGTCGGTGCGACCGGGCCTCCGAGTTCGGCCTCATCGACTCCGAAGTGGGCCGCCAGGACACGCCTGTCCCGTTCGTTGAGATGCCTTGGCACGCCGCGCTTGATGAACTGCTGGATGTAGGCCGGATTGCGGCCGAGCAGTCTTGAGACAGCCAGATAATCCGTCCCGCGCGCGCGAATGAGGTCATCCAGACGCCGGCGAACCTCATCCCCCGTCACCCGCCGGGACCTCCTCTCCTGATCCGCGCAGCAAGGTGCATATCATCATTTTTCCCCTAGACTAGTAGGAAATTGCCTATCAGATTCAGCCTATCGATTCGGGATGGCGCGGAGGGCCGAGGTCGCAGGGCCACCCCGGAACGGCATGGGGTCGACATGTGGAGTGACCGAGCCATGTCGTTGCTGAGTCAGATCGAGGCCTGCCTGAAGGCGACACGTCTGCCACCGTCCCGGTTCGGGCGGGATGCCGTCTCGGACCCCCGGATCGTCCACGACCTGCGTCGCGGACGCCAGCCCGGCCAGCGCATGGAGGCGCGGCTCAGGGCGCATGTCGCAAGCCTTCTCGATGCACTTCAGGACCAGGGTGAGAGTTCGGGAGCGGCCGGCGGGCGAAGCGGCAGGGCGAGGCCTCGCCGGACGTCGCTGGAGTCCGGGCGGTGAGGGGGGCCTCGTCCGCGCCGCAGCGCGCGCTCATCGCTGCAATTCGTGATGCGATCGGGCAGGACCGCTGGTTCGACCGGTGGACGGACGGCGAAGGCAGCCAGCCGTTCCTCGCGATCCGGGGCTTCGACAGCAGGCCATGGGCCAGCCTGACCTTCTCGGGTGTCTGGCACAGCCTTTCGCTCAGGCTGCATGGGCCGGTCGATGCGGTCGAGACCGCATGGGATCGGCTCGAGGCGCTCCTTGCCGCAGGCGACTTCCCGCTTGCCGGACACTTTCTGGCCGAGTTCGCGATCGGCGAGAAGGCGGGCGAGATCCTGCCCGACGGCATGATGACCCTTTCGATCGAGCTGGAAGCACTGACGATTGCCGAGTGACTCCGGCACCGCGTGAGGCCGGGTCTGACCCAGCGGAACTGAGGCTGACTCAGAATCTGCTGGAACTGCTCGGCGTGACGTATTAGGCATCCGGTGTCATTGGGGGTGCCGATGCGGGCAATGCCGAGTTGGCCAGTGGGTGCAAAGGGGGATGAAGGGCGCAGGCGGGGCAATGCCGTCGTGGCCGCAGCCACCCTGTTCCTGCTTGCCGCCTGCAGCGCGCCGGAGGCGGACCCTCAAGACCCGGGACGGGACGCCCCTGCGACGAGCGTGCAGCTCATCGAGGTGGGTGCCCGGCGGACCGAGGGCCTGATCCGCGCCGCGGGAACCGTCCGCATCCGCCGGGAGACCCCGCTTGCCTTCTGGACTGCGGGCGTCATTGCGCGGCTGGACCCCCGCGAGGGCGACCGGGTGCGGGCAGGGGCCGTGCTCGCGGCCCTCGACACTCGCACCATCGACGCGGAAGTGAGTGCCGCCCGCGCCGACCTCGCGCGGGCCCGCGCCGAACGGGATCGCCAGCGCAGGCTGTTCGCCCAGGGGTGGGTGGCGCAGGCCCGGGTCGATGCTGCGGAAGCCGCGATGGGCGCTGCGGCTGCCGCGCTCGAGCGCGCCCTGTTTGCCCAGAACAACAGCCGCATCCGGGCGCCCGCAGATGGCGTCATCCTCGAACGGCGCGCCGAGCCCGGGCAGACTGTTGCGGCAGGCGTGCCGGTCCTGACTCTCGGCGAGGCCCGCAGCGGCCTCGTGATGCGGGTCCCGCTTCCGGCATCCGATGTCGCGGGAGTAAGGGTCGGAATGCCGGTCGAGGTGAGCTTCCCGGCGGAGGTCGCCCCCGGCATGGCGGGCAGGATCATCGAGATCGGCGGTCGCGCCGACGAGCGGACCGGGACCTTCCTGGTCGAGGTGTCGCTTCCCACCCACCCCTCGCTTCGCTCCGGCCTCATTGGCGAGGTCCGGATCGCACGAAATGCCCCTGATGGGCCGGCCGCGCCGCTGGTGGTGCCTGCAACCGCGCTGTTTGCAGCCCGGGCTGGCGAGGCCTTCGTCTGGCGGTTCAACCCGGCCAGCGCAACCGTCGAGGCGGTGCTGGTCCGCCTCGGCGAAGTTGGGGCCGACGGAGTCGTCGTCGAGGGGGGGCTGGCCGCCGGCGACCGGATCGTTCGCACCGGGGTCGATCGTCTGACGGAGGGCGCCCGGGTCCGGGTTGCGGCGGCGGGGCCGGCTTGAACCGGCTCATCGCCTTCGCCGTCGAGCGCTGGCAGGTGACGCTCGTTGCCTTCGCCCTGCTGGCAGCGCTCGGCATCCAGGCCCTGCTCAACATTCCGCGCTCGGTCGATCCGCATTTCAAGGCGCCGTTCGTCAGCATCGTGGTGATCCAGCCCGGGGCCGACCCCTCCGACATGGAGCAGGCCGTCGCCAAGCCGATCGAGGATGTGCTGTCCGGCCTCGACAATGTCCGCGAGATCCAGTCGCGCTCCACCGAAGGCCAGGCCGTCATCACCGCCGAGTTCACCTGGGAGAGCGACCCCGACCGCAATTATGACGAGGCCGTGCGCGAGGTGAACGCCATCCGCGCCAGCCTGCCGGCCGGCATCCGCAGCCTCGAGTTTCGCCGCTTTCGGACCACCGAGGCGGTCGTCGCCCAGTATGCGCTCGTCTCGGCCACGGCCTCCGACCGGCGGATGGAGAAGATCGGCAAGGACGTGCGCGAAGCCTTCCAGCGGGTGCCGGGTGTGCGCACGGCGACCGTCTGGGGGCTTGCCCGGCCGGAAGTGCGCGTGACGGTCGACCTTGGCCGGCTGCGCCAGCTCGAGATCCCGCTCACTGCCGTGACCGACGCGCTTGCCCTTGCCGGGTCCGATCTGCCGCCCGGCGCGGTGCGCTCGGGCGAGCAGCGCTTCAACCTGAAGGCGGGCGGGGCGTTCCGGTCGCTCGCCGAGGTGGAGGCCGTGCCGGTGCGTGCCGAGCGCGGGCGGGCGATCACGGTGGGCGACATCGCCGAGGTGGCCTGGGCTTCGGGGGAACAGAACCATGTGACCCGCCTCAATGGCACGCGTGCCATCTGGGTGACTGCGACCCAGAAGGACAATGTGAACGTCCTCGACGTCGAGCGCGGGCTGGCCGAGGCTGCGGAGCGCTACCGTGCCCAGCTTCCGCCCGACGTGAAGCTGGTTCAGGCCTTCGACCAGAGCCGGGACGTGCGCGCCAAGCTCGGAATCCTGGCGCGTGACTTCTCGATCGCGCTGTTCCTCGTGCTGCTCACGCTCCTGCCGCTCGGGCCGAGAGCCTCGCTCATCGTCATGCTGTCGATCCCCTTGAGCCTTGCGATCGGCGTGCTCGTCGTCTCGCTGCTTGGCTACACGCTCAACCAGATCGTCATCACCGGCTTCATCGTCGCGCTCGGTCTTCTCGTCGACGATTCGATCGTCGTCGTCGAGAATATCGCCCGCCACCTGCGCATGGGCTACAGCCGGGCGGCGGCGGCCCTTGCCGGCACGCAGCAGATCGCGGTCGCGGTCATCGGCTCGACAGCGGTTCTCATCTTTGCCTTCCTGCCGCTGACCGCGCTTCCCGAGGGCGCAGGCAAGTTCACCCGCGGCTTGCCGGTTGCCGTCATCGCATCCGTTGCCGCCTCGCTGCTTGTCGCGCTCACCATCATCCCCTTCCTTTCGTCGCGGCTTCTCGCCCGCGATTCCGACCCCGAGGGCAATGCCGTGCTCCGTGCGGTCCAGGGCGGAATCCACCGCGTCTACCGCCCCATCCTCCACCGGGCGCTCGGCTGGCCGCGCACGACACTTGCCGCCGCGATGGCGCTGTGCATTGCCGCCTTCGGCCTCCTCCCGCTTCTCGGGACCAGCCTGTTTCCGCCTGCTGATGCACCCTATTTCCTTGTCGAGATCGAGGCAGCCGAAGGCGCAGACACGGTCCAGACGCTGCGCGCAGCCGAATATGTCGACCGGATTCTTGCCGCCGAACCCTCGGTCACGAACCGGATGCTGAACGCCGGCCGCGGCAACCCGCAGATCTTCTACAATGTCCGCGAGGTCGAGCAGCGGGCGTCGATCGGCGTGGTGGCCGTGACGCTGGACCGCTGGGACCCGGACGAGGGCCCGGAGCTTGTCGCCCGGTTGCGCGCCGCGTTCGAAGCCTATCCCGATGCGCGCATCTCGATCCGGCCGTTCCAGAACGGGGCGCCCATCAACGCACCAATCGAATGGTTCGTGACCGGCCCCGATCTTGCCGAACTGAAGCGGCTGTCGCTCGAGGTCGAGCGCGTCATCCGCGAGACTCCGGGGGCCCGCGATGTCCGCAATCCGTTCGGTTTCGACCGGGTCGACCTCGACCTCGGGCTCGATCCGGAGCGGGCGGCCCTGCTCGGAGTCTCGCCCGCCGCCGCGCGCCGGGTCACGCGGCTGGCGCTGGCCGGGGAAGTCGCCGGCCGCTTCCGCGACGACGAGGGGGACAGCCACGATGTCGTTGTGCGCGTGCCCGGCGCGGGCAGCGGCGTTGCCGGCGCGCTGGTCGCAGTCGACGTGCTCGGCGACGTGCAGGTGCCAAGTTCGACTGGGGTCGCAGTGCCGCTGGCGGCGGTCGCCACCCCCTCCCTCGCCTCCGGACCACCCTCGATCAGCCGCTACCAGAAGCAGCGCAGTGCAGTCGTCAGCGCCAATGTCGAGCCAGGTGCCCTGACCTCGAAAGTGAATGCTGTCATCGCCGAGGCGCTCGGCAATCTTGATCTGCCCGCCGGTTACGAGATTCTCCCCGGGGGCGAGGCGCGGGCGGCAGCGCGCAGCTTCCAGGGGCTCTACGGTCTTGCCCTGCTCGCCATCTTCGGGGTGTTCGCCGTGCTTGTCATCGAGTTCGGCCGCTTCCGCGAGACCCTCGTGGTCGCGGGCGTCATCCCGCTCGGCATGTTCGGCGGCCTGATCGCGCTGTTCGTGACAGGCAATTCCCTCTCCTACACGGCCGTCATCGGCTTTGTCGCCCTGATCGGGATCGAGATCAAGAACTCGATCCTGCTGGTCGACTTCACGACCCAGCTGCGCGAAGAAGGGGTGGAGCTGCGCGAGGCGGTCGAGCGCGCCGGCGAAGTGCGGTTCCTCCCCGTTCTTCTGACATCGGTCACGGCGATCGGCGGGCTCACGCCGCTCGCCACCTCGGGGATCGCGCTCTACTCCCCGCTTGCCTGGGTGATCATCGGCGGGCTTGTCTCCTCGACCCTGCTGTCGCGCGTCGTGACCCCGGTCATGTATCTCCTGATCGTGCGCGGCAATCCGCCAGCGCAGGCTGAACCGCCGCCAGCGCCGGCGGAATAGGGCTCAGCCGAGCCGGGCAAGCGCGGCGCGCAACCGGCTGGCCTCCGCGCTGCGCGCTTCATGGTCGGCGCGCGCCTTCTCGACCGCTTCGGGCTTGGCGCGCTCGAGGAAGCCCGGGTTGGCGAGCCGACCGGCCAGGCCGGCGGCCTCCTTCTCGGCGGCCTCGGCGGCGCGCGCCAGCCGTGCCCGTTCGGCCGCAAGGTCGATCACGTCGCCAAGCGGAAGCAGATAGGTTTCGCCAGCGACAACGAGCTGGGCCACACCGGCGATTGTCGGAGGCTCGAACGCGAGGCCGGACACGCGCGCGAGCCGCTCGAGCGCGGGCTGGTGGCGAAGCAGCCGTTCCTTCATCGTCGCTGGCGCATGGAGGGGAAGGCGCGCGGCCGCCGGCACGCTGAGCTCGGTCCGGGCCGAGCGGATGGCCGAGACCAGCTCGATCAGCCAGGCGATCTCCTCCTGCGCGCCAGAGGGCTCCACGGCGAAGTGCGGCCAGGCGGCAAGAATGAGATCGGTTTCGCGCGGCCCCTGGGCGTGCCACAGCTCCTCGGTGAGGTGGGGCATGAACGGGTGCAGCGCCTTCAGGATTGCATCGAGCACGAAGCCTGCGGTCGCGCGGGTCTCCCCGGCTTCGGCGCTGCCGTCGGCCAGCAGCGGCTTGGCAAGCTCGAGATACCAGTCACAAAAGCGGCTCCACGCGAACTGGTAGAGCGTGTCGGCGGCCTGGTCGAAGCGGAACGACTCGAGGTGCGCCGTCAGCCCTTCGATCATCGCCGCCGCCTCGCCGAGGATCCAGCGGTTGACCGGGTGGACAGGCGCGGGCAGCGCCTCGCCCCCGGCGCCAATGCCCTGCGCCTGAGCAAAGCGGACCGCGTTCCAGAGCTTGGTCGCGAAATTGCGATAGCCTTCCACGCGCTTCTCGTCGAGTTTCACGTCGCGGCCCTGGCTTTCGAGTGCGGCCAGCGTGAAGCGCACGGCGTCCGCGCCGTAGCGGTCGACCAGGGTCAGGGGGTCGATCGCATTGCCCTTCGACTTCGACATCTTGGCGCCTTCGCGATCGCGCACCAGCCCGTGGCAGTAGACGGTGCGGAACGGCACCTCGCCCATGAAGTGGAGGCCCTGCATCATCATCCGGGCGACCCAGAAGAAGATGATGTCGAAGGCCGTGACCAGCACATCGCCCGGGTAGTGACGGGCAAGATCGGGCGTCTGCTCGGGCCAGCCAAGCGTCACGAACGGCCACAGCGCCGAGGAGAACCAGGTGTCGAGGACATCTTCGTCCTGCCGGAGCGGCACGCCGGGCCCGGCCTTCGCCTGGGCCTCGGCCTCGCTTGGCGCCACGAAGACCGTGCCATCGGGCGCGTACCAGGCCGGGATCCGGTGGCCCCACCACAGCTGCCGCGAGACGCACCAGGGCTGGATCCCGTCAAGCCAGTTGAAATAGGTTTTTTCCCATGTGGCAGGAACGAAGCGGGTGCGGCCCTCCTCGACCGCCCGGCGCGCGTCCACCGCCAGGCGGGCGGCATCCACATACCACTGGTCGGTGAGGAAGGGCTCGATGACCGCGCCCGAGCGGTCGCCATGGGGCACCTGGACCAGCTTGTCCTCGACCCGCTCCAGAAGGCCGAGGGAATCGAGTGCAGCGACGATCCGCTTGCGCGCCTCGAACCGGTCGAGGCCCCGATAGGTTTCGGGCACGCTGGCGTTGAGGGTCGCGTCGGGGTTCAGGATGTTGATCCAGCCGATCTCGCGGTGCCGCTCGAACACCGCCCAGTCGTTGAAATCATGGGCGGGCGTGATCTTGACCACGCCAGTGCCGAGTGCCGGGTCTGCCCATGGGTCGGCGATGACAGGAATCTGCCTGCCGGTAAGCGGGTGGGCGACCGCCCTTCCGACGAGATGGCGGTAGCGGTCATCCTCGGGGTGGACGGCGACCGCCGTGTCCCCCAGCATGGTCTCGGGCCTTGTGGTGGCGACGACGAGGTGCCCCGAGCCATCGGCCAGCGGGTAGCGCAGATGCCAGAAATGGCCCTGCATCTCCCGGTTCTCGACTTCGAGGTCGGAGATGGCGGAGCGGAATTTCGGGTCCCAGTTCACCAGCCGCTTGTCGCGGTAAAGCAGGCCCGCCTCGTGGAGCGCAACGAAGACGTGCGTGACCGCGCGCGCATAGGCCTCGTCCATGGTGAAGCGCTCGTTGGCCCAGTCGCAGCTTGCACCCAGCCGCCGCATCTGCCGGGTGATCGCGCCGCCCGATTGCGCCTTCCACGCCCACACATGCTCCAGGAAGGCCTCGCGCCCAAGCTCCTCGCGGCCGAGGCCCTGGCCGGCCAGGGTCCGCTCGACGACCATCTGGGTCGCGATGCCGGCATGGTCGGTGCCGACGATCCAGCGCGCGTCATGGCCCTGCATCCGTTTCCAGCGGATCAGGATGTCCTGGAGCGTCTGGTTGAGGGCATGGCCGACGTGGAGCGTGCCGGTGACGTTGGGCGGGGGCAG
>CALLWN010000263.1 GCA_938016505.1 uncultured Sphingomonadaceae bacterium | reverse complement strand
AAGTTCAACGACCATTATCTCGAGGTCGACTTCGACCTTTCGCAGGTGATGTTCGTGACGACGGCGAACAGCTACAACATGCCCCAGCCGCTGCTCGACCGGATGGAGATCATTTCGCTCTCGGGCTACACCGAGGACGAGAAGGTCGAGATCGCCAAGCGCCACCTGCTGCCCAAGCAGCTGGAGGCGCATGGCCTGAAGGCCGGCGAGTTTGCAGTGACCGATGCCGCGCTGCGCGATGTGATCCGCTACTACACCCGCGAGGCCGGTGTGCGGACGCTCGAACGCGAGCTCGCCAAGCTGGCGCGCAAGTCGCTGAGGCGGATCCTCGAGAAGAAGGGTGAGACCTTCACGATCACGCCCGAGACTCTCGCCGAGTTCCTGGGGGTGAGGAAGTTCCGGTTCGGCATGTCGGAGGCCGAGGACCAGGTGGGCGCGGTGACGGGCCTCGCCTGGACGCAAAGCGGCGGCGATCTCCTCACCATCGAGAGCGTGACGGTGCCGGGCAAGGGCGCGATCGTGCAGACCGGCAAGCTCGGCGACGTGATGAAGGAATCGATCACGACCGCCTTCTCGTTCGTGAAGGCGCGCGCGGCGGCCTATGGCATCGACACCGACCTGCTCGCCAAGAAGGATGTCCATGTCCATGTGCCCGAGGGCGCGACTCCGAAGGACGGGCCCTCGGCGGGTGTTGCCATGGTGACCTCGATCGTCTCGACCCTGACCGGGATCCCGGTGAGGCGCGATGTGGCGATGACGGGCGAAGTGACGCTGCGCGGCCGGGTGCTGGCGATCGGCGGGCTCAAGGAGAAGCTGCTCGCAGCGCTGAGAGGCGGGATCACGACGGTGCTGATCCCGGCCGAGAACGAGAAGGACCTGACCGAGATCCCCGACAATGTGAAGGAGGGGCTGACCATCATCCCGGTTGCCCATGTGGACGAGGTGATCGAGCGGGCGTTCGTGCGCCCGATCGTGCCGCTGCCGGTGATGGACCCGGCCGCGCAGGCGGCGGCGCCGGCGCCTGCGGAGGTGCCGGTTACGCATTGAGGCCACGCACCGGGGTCTTGCGCGCCCGCCGGCGGTGAGGCATTCTCGACCCGTTGTGCGCGGGGGAGCATGATGGGCGTTGCGAAAGTTGGAATCCTCGGGTTGGCGCTGCTGGCGGCGGGCGAGCCGGTGGCGGCGCTGGGCTATTTCGGCTCGACGTCGGGCGTGATCGACGGCGCTTCGGTGAGCCCGTGCAGCTCGACGGCCGAGATCGATGTCACCATCGCCTGCGTGCGCGAGGGGAGCGCCGGGCAGTTCCTCCAGGCCTTCGCCCGGGCCGAGCCGGGTGGGGCGTTCCGCGGCCAGGCCTTCGTGCGCGGCTTCGGCACGCAGGGGACCGACACCATCGGCACCGGCGGCGGGGCCTGGACCGAGCGGATCAGCTTCAACACGCTGGGCGAGCCGGTGTTCGCCCGGTTCGTCATCCAGATGTCGGGCAGCCAATCGACATCCTTTGCCGGCACCGGCCGGATCGGCGCCTCGACCGCCGCGTTCATGCAGATGGGGGTCTATCGCGGCGGCGTTTCGACCGACCCGTCGGTCCTTGACGAGATTTCGCTGGTGCGCGCGCTGGATGATTACGGCACATTCCAGGTGCACAGGCTGGGCCGAGAGGAGGTCGTTCGCGGCGTGTCGGGCGGGTTCGGCGCGGTCCCGGTCGGCCCGGACGACACGGTCTTCACCTTCGACCTGACCGCCGAGCTCGACCCGGGGCTCGATACGCTCGACTTCGTCTGGCGGTTTGCCGCCAATGCCTTCGTGGCGGCGGACGCGGATGGATTCGCCTTCACCGACTATGGTGCGACCTTCCGGATCCTCGACATCGCCTTCCTCGACGGCGCGGGCCGCAACATCGGGCACACGCTCGACATCCGCTTCCCCTCGGGCAATGTCTGGCCGGTGAGCTTCGTGCCCGAGCCGGGGAGCTGGGCCCTGCTGGTTGCCGGGTTCGGGCTGATGGGCGCCGCGCTCAGGCGGCGGCGGGCGGCAGGGGCGTGGCGGGCGGCAGGGGCGTGGCGGCCGGTTGACAGGGTGGCGGCCCTCGCCTAGCCGGGCGGCTCTTTCCCGATCGTGGTCCGGGGCGCGTAGCTCAGTGGTAGAGCACTGTGTTCACACCGCAGGGGTCGCAAGTTCAATCCTTGCCGCGCCCACCACGGTCGCCGGCAGTTTGCCGGGACCTGCCGACCGGGTCTGAACCGGTGGCCTGCCGCACTGGCAGCTGGGCCGGCATTGCCGGATTTCCACCAGTTCCGCTTCCGGGGTTGCTGCGGGGGCTCCCTCGACCCCTTGTGGAGTGGAGCCCCGAGATGTCGGGCCGCAGCGGTTCGTCCATGATCCTTGCGCTGCTGCTGCCGCTGCTGGTGGCTCCGGCGGCTGCCGCGCAGACCCGGAGCCTGCAGGAGGCAGCGGCGCTCGCCGCGCCGTCGGGAGGCGAGGCGATCATCCATGTGGCGC
>CALLWN010000262.1 GCA_938016505.1 uncultured Sphingomonadaceae bacterium | reverse complement strand
CGGGTCGACGTGCTGACCGGCGGTGCCTCGACGCAATATGGTGCCGACGCGATCGCGGGCGTGGTCAACTTCATCACCAAGCGCAATTTCACCGGGGTCGACAGCTCGTCGACGATCGGTCTCGCCGAAGAAGGTGACGGCCGGATCTTCCGGACCGACCTGACGGTCGGTGCGAGCTTCGACGACGGCCGCGGCAACGCGGTCATCTCGATCGGCTATTCGGATTCCAACCCGATCCAGCAGGGCGACCGGCCCTGGGGCGCGACCTCGCTCTCGTCGGCGACCGGGCGGCCGCAAGGCTCGGCGACCGCAACTCCGGCCACGATCCTCTTCCCCTTCACTGCTGCGGTGAACCCGGCAGAGGGCCGGCTCGACATCGGCCAGACGACGAACTACAATTTCAATCCGCTCAACGTCTACCAGACCCCGCTGGAACGTTACTCGATCTTCGCCAAGGCGAACTATGAAGTGAGCGACCGGGTCGAGGTCTACACCCAGGCGCAATATGTGAAGTCGATCGTCGACCAGATCATCGCGCCGTCGGGCACCTTCTTCTCGACCGTCAACCTGCCGATCTCCAACCCATTCCTCACGCCCACGATGCGTGACCAGCTCTGCACGGGCTATGGCATTTCGGCGGCTGACTGCGCGGTGGCGGCGACCGTGACCAACCCCGGCGCGGCGGGCTATATCGAGCGCCCGATCCAGATCGGCCGGCGCTTCACCGAAGCCGGCGCGCGCCGCACCAACTTCTCGACCGACATGTTCCAGGTGACGGCGGGCGCCCGCGGGCCGCTCACCGCCAACATCGACTGGGATGTCTATTTCTCCTACGGCGAGTCCGAGCGGACCAACCGGTCGCAGAACCAGGGCCTGCGGTCGCGCCTGCAGCAGGCGCTGCGGGCCAGAAGCACCACGGCCTGCGTCGACGGCTCGAACGGCTGCGTGCCGATCAACCTGTTCGGCGCCGACGGCTCGCTCACCCAGGAGATGTTCAACTTCCTGAACGTCGCGACCTTCAGCTTCAACAAGCAGCAGTTCACGACCATCCAGGGCACGCTCTCGGGCGACACCGGCTACACCACGCCGTGGGCCACGAACCCGATCGCGTTCGCTGTCGGCGGTGAATACCGCAAGTTCAAGGGCGCGACCGGCGGTGATGGCCTGTCGTCGCTCTCGGGCGAAGTGCTCGGCGCGGGTGCGCCTGCGCTGCCGATCCGCGGCAGCTATGACACGCGCGAATTCTTCGGCGAAATCAATGCGCCGATCATCGCCGACCGGCCGTTCATCCAGGAGCTGACGATCGAGGGTGGGGCCCGCTACTCCGACTATTCGACGAGCGGCGGCAACTGGACCTACAATGCCGGTGGCGGCTGGTCCCCGGTGTCTGGCGTGCGGTTCCGCGGCAACTATGCCCGCGCGGTGCGGGCGCCGAACCTTAGCGAACTGTTCCAGCCCAACGTGACCTTCCTCACCAACCGGACGGTCGATCCCTGCCAGCTGGCCCTGCCGCTCGGCAACCCGACGGTGCGCGCGATCTGCGAGGAGCAGCTCCGGCTTGTCGGCACGCCGCTGTCGCAGATCGGGAGCATTCCGGCGCCGATTGCCGGTCAGATCAACGCAACGACGGGTGGCAACCTCAATCTCGACCCCGAGAAGGGCACGACCTGGTCGGCGGGCGTGGTGGTCGCGCCGCAGCGGATCCGGAACTTCACTGCAACGGTCGACTATTACAACATCCGGGTGGACGATGCGATCAGCTCGCCCAGCCAGGCGGACGTGATCGACGGCTGCTTCGGCCAGAGCGACCCGCGGGATCCGCGCTGCCTTTCGATCCGGCGCAACCCGCTGACGGGGGGTCTTTCCGGCCCGAACGACACCACCTTCGGTCCGTTCCTCGGCTCGTCGAACCTCGGCAAGATCGCGACCGACGGGATCGACTGGTCGATCAGCTGGCGGACCGAGCTCGGCTCGGCCACGTTCGGCATCTCGATGATCGGCAACTACACGATCTCGAACAAGTTCCAGGCGACCCCCACTTCGCCCAACCGCGAGTGCGCGGGCTATTACTCGATCTCGTGCGGCCCGATCCTGCCGAACCTCTCGTTCCAGATCCGCCCCACGCTCAGCCTGAAGACGGGAACCGACTTCTCGCTCAGGTGGCGCTATATCGGCGGCAACGAGCTGGAGCCGCTTGTGAACAAGGCGACCATCTTCGACGCCTATGAGTCGATCCCTTCGTACAGCTATCTCGACCTTTCACTTGCCCAGCAGATCGGCGAGAATGTGCGGATCACCTTCTCGGTCGAGAACCTCGCCGACAAGGATCCGCCGGTTGTCGGCAACACCGTGGGCTCGACGGCCTACAACAGCGGCAACACCTACCCGACCACCTATGACGCCATCGGGCGCAAGTATCGGTTCGGGGTGAACCTCCGCTTCTAGTCGGCAGGGTTCGGGGAGAATGGGGGCGGGTCCGGCGACGGGCCCGCCCTTTTCCTCTTGTCGTCGACTGGCCCAATCTTGACAGGGGCTGGAGCTTCAGGCGAGTTTGCATCACACCCCCCACAGGAGCCCCCTCGATGCGCGCGCTTGCCTTTGTCCTTGCCTGCGGCATGGCCGCACCCACCCCCGCCGGGGACGTGGCGCCGGCCAAGGTCGACCGCAGCCACCCGGATTATGTCCGCTGCGAGTCCATCACCAGCATCGGCAACCGCGCCCGGCGCGAGCGGGTGTGCAAGACCAACGCCGAGTGGAAGCGGCTGGCCGAGAACAGCAACCGCAACGCCCGCGAAGTGCAGGAGAAGGGGCTGACCCTCTCCA